>JAXDJL010000278.1:0-17475 GCA_034665685.1 Actinomycetota bacterium
ACAGTCGCCCTGCACAGCTTGCTGAACTCTTGAACGTGCCAGTCCGGTGGGTACTCAAGAGACCAACCCACAGTCGCGTGTTGCACCCAAGGCTCGCCCGCGGGCAACTGTTCCGACGTTTCATGGAAAGGCCACCGCGCGAAGAACAACGCAGCGGCGATTAGAGCGACGGCCGCTAGAGACGCGGCCGCGATCCTGCCGAGCTTCAACCGGCGAGATCGAGCGGCGGCCGCTTCAAGGTCGAGATCGCGGTCGGGCGTTGCCGCCCCCCGACGGAGCAAGTCCCTCAGCGCGTCAGACATTGGATAGATCCCCGAGGTCGATGATCTGAGGATGCCTTCGCAATCCGCTGACTGCCTGACTGGTCAGCGCCTTGACGGTTCCCTCGGAACAATCCATGTGCCTCGCAACATCCCTCACAGGCAGATCGAGGTAATACCTCATGACGAGAGCCGTCCGTTGTCGTCGGGGCAGGGAGCTGACGGCCGAGCGGATTGCGCTCGCGGTCTCGAGATCGGGGCCGGGGTCGGGCAAGGCACTCCCGGCCGCCGCCCGAGCGTTCGCCTTGCGCTCGGCGATCCGCCGTCGGTAGTAGCTGTTGGCAAGATTGATCCCCACCCGGTGCACCCATGCTCGGGGGTCATCTACAGCACGCACCTTTCGCCAATCGCGGCAGACTCGGGCGATGGCCTCCTGAGCGAGCTCCTGAGCCACGTCCCGATCCCCGCAATAGAGGCTCAGAGAACCAACCAACCGAGGATGTTCGCCGCGGCAGAACGCCACCAGATCGGGAGGCAGCGCTCGAGAGGGCATTCACCTATATAAGACGAAGCACCGGGGCGAGAGGTTTAGGCGTTCCCGCGACGGGTTGGCCTAGCTAGGCCTCGTCCTCTCCAACTACTACGTGGATGTCGACCGTCGCGGAGAGGTTGTCGGGCTTGGGCTCCGCTACCCACCCGAAACGGTTGGCCAGCGCGCGGGCTGCGGGCTTCGATTCCTCGAAAGACCAGAACACCGTCGTCTCGGGGTATTCCGTCGACGCTGGGGCCACGGCGGCGACGTCGAAGCCCAAACGCTCGAGGCGATCCGACATCGCCTCCTCGGCCCCCGCGGTACCCGACGCGTTCAGGATCTGAACGCTGATGCCTTCCGTGATCAATTCCTGAGTCCGGTCGGGGCTCTTCGTTTCCTCCGGCGTGGGAGTCGAGGACGGCGATGCCTCACGCGTCTTCCTCGGGGTGGGCGACTCTTCGGGCGATGCCGATGTGCTCGGAGAGGGCTGCTGTGCAACGACCGCGGGATTCTTGTCCCCCCCGCTAAGAGCATCCACTCCGATCCAAACGGCGACGCCGATGACGCCGGCGATCACGACCCAGGGTAGGAACCAAACGATGACCGAACGGTAGAAATGCCACTCGGAAGGGGATGAGTGCTGCCCCATGGGGGCTTCCTAGCGCTTGCCGGGCACGTATTCCGCACCGAGCAGGCGGGCGACACGCTGCCGCTGGCGGTACGTGCGCAGGCGCTTCAGGCGCTTGACGAGGATCGGGTCGTAGTCCATCGCCGCGGGCTTCTCCAGGAGTTCGTTCAGCACCTGGTAGTACCTCGTCGCGGACATCTCGAAGCGGTCCTTGATCGCCTGTTCTTTCACGCCCGCGTGCTTCCACCACGAGCGCTCGAAATCGAGGATGTCGATCTCTCTCTGGTCAAGCTGTTCCATGGCGTCAAGTTAAACCCGCCGCCTGCGCCCGGAACGGATTTGCGTGCGGATGGGGGGTTTGGATCAGGGAAAGAGGCCGCGCATCTGGTGGGCCTCCGCCACTCGCCCGACGCCGATCCAGTGCGCCGCCTGCCGCATCGAGAGCCCCTTATCGGTTGCCAGTGCGTGGACCTCGCCGAAGGCTCGCTCCATGATCAGCCGGAGACGGTCGTTGACCTCCTCGTCCGACCAGAAGTAGGCCTGGATGTCCTGCACCCATTCGAAGTACGAGACCGTTACCCCACCGGAGTTGGCGAGGATGTCGGGCACGACGAACACTCCCCTCTCTTTCAGGATCTTGTCGCCCTCGAAGGTCGCCGGTCCGTTCGCGGCTTCACAAACGATCTTCGCCTTGACGCGATCCGCGTTCTTCGCGCTGATCACTCCTTCCACCGCGGCCGGCACGAGGACGTCGCACTCGACCTCCATGAGCTCCTCGTTCGTGATCGGCTCGGCTCCCGGGAATCCGGCGACGCTTCCCGCCTCTTTCTTGTGGCGGTTGATGGCCTCCGGGTCGAGCCCGCGCTCTCTGTAGAGCCCGCCCTCGACGTCCGAGACGGCCACCACGCGGCATCCAGCATCGTGAAGCAGTTGTGCCGCGTAGCCCCCGACCTTCCCGTAGCCCTGGATCGCGACACTGACCTCGTCGATACCGATACCGAGAGAGCGCAAGGTGGAGAAGATCGTGTACATCACTCCGCGCGACGTCGCCCCACCGCGGCCCATGGAGCCGCCGATCGCCACCGGCTTACCGGTCACGACTCCCGGCACCGAGTAACCGGAGTTCATCGAATACGTGTCCATGATCCAGGACATGATCTGTTCGTCGGTGTTCATGTCGGGGGCCGGGATGTCTTTCTCGGGACCGATCAGAGGCAGGATCTCGGACGCGTAACGGCGCGTCATGCGCTCCAGCTCCCCCATCGACAGGAGTTTGGGGTCGAGAGCCACTCCACCTTTGGCTCCCCCGAACGGGATCCCCGCGATCGCGCATTTCCACGTCATCCACATCGCCAGGGCCTTGACCTCGTCCAGACCGACGGCGGGGTGATAGCGGATCCCGCCCTTGGCAGGCCCTCGCGTCACGTTGTGGTGGACGCGATATCCCTGGAAGACATTCGTGGATCCGTTGTCCATGCGTATAGGCACGGAAACGATCAACGCTCTCTTGGGGGACCGGAGCATCGCGTGGATCCCCGCGTCGAGGCCCATGATTTCGGCTATCTCGTCCAGCTGCGCGAGAGCGGTGGCCCACGCAGAATCTTGGCCGCTGCCCAGGCCCTTGTCGCTCTCGCCCTCCGCCATCAAGCCGAACTCCTTTGTTCGCTCTTCCTCGCGGCCCGAGCTGGAGACAGGATTCGAACCCGTCACCTGCCGCCAACACGAGAAGCCAGACCGGTAAAAGATACGCTGGGCAAAGGATTTCGAGGTCCGGCCGGGTTAGCTCAGCTGGTAGAGAACTCGATTTGTAATCGAGAGGTCGTCGGTTCGATCCCGACACCCGGCTCCAACAACTCTCGTCGGTTCCTCCGGGTAGTTCGCCTCGTTCCTATTGGCTGAGGGCTTCGGCGCTGCGCGCGAGGACGTGGCTCTCGAGCTTCTTCTTGATCCGCTGCAGGGCATTGTCGATCGACTTGACGTGGCGACCGAGCATGTCGCCGATCTCCTGATACGACTTGCCGTCCATGTAGAGCTGCAGCACTTGTGTCTCCAGCGAGGACAGCAGCCGGCCCATCGTCGATCGGAGGTCGGCCACCTCTTCCGCCGAGACGACGAGCTCGGCAGGATCGAGGATCGAGTCTGAAGCGAGCGAATCCCCCAGGGTCCGGTCACCGTCGTCGTCGGATGTGGGACGGTTCAACGAGACATACGAGTTGAGCGGAACATGCTTCTGGCGGGTGGCCGTCTTGATGGCCGTGATGATCTGGCGGGTCATGCAGAGCTCTGCGAAGGAACGGAAAGCGATCTTCCGCGCGGCCTCGAAGTCCCTGATCGCTTTGTAGAGGCCGATCATCCCCTCTTGAACGATGTCTTCCTTGTCGGCCCCGGCTAGGAAATAAGAGCGCGCTTTCGCTCGCGCGTAATGGCGGTAGCGGCCGAGGAGCACTTCGAGTGAATGGTCGTCACCAGAGCGCGCAAGTTCGACCAGATCCTCGTCGGTTACCTCTTGTGAATCGACTGCCATGGTCATATCCAAATCCCCACGACCGACGGCGACACTCGTATGTCGCCGTTTCCCATCAAAGGGTAGCCGAAAGCCCCCGACGACGAGCCACCTCGAACATGGCTACGGCTCCCGCCACCCCCACATTCAACGAGCTGATCTTGCCGAACGAAGGGATCCCCACGAGTGCATCGCAGTGCTCTCGGACGAGCCGAGAGATCCCCTTGTCCTCCGCCCCCAGAACGAGCCCGACGGGCGGTTGAGCGAGATCGCTCTCCCAGATGTCCGCCTCGCTCTTTTCGTCGAGCCCGAGGATCCAGAGACCGTTGCGACGCGCATCATCTAGGGCCTGAGAGAGGTTCGGAACCCGGGCCACGGGGACGACCTCGGCCGCTCCCGCCGACACCCGCCGAACGGCAGGGGTAACCCCAACCGAGCGATGGGCCGGGACGACGACGCCGGTGAAGCCCGCCCCATCCGCGCTGCGCAGGAGGGAGCCGAGGTTGTGCGGGTCGGTGATGCCGTCGAGAAAAAGAAGGGCGCTGTCGGGCCCGAGGAGCTCACCGAACGGCGTGTAACGGTAACGACCTGCTTTCGCGATGACGCCTTGATGATTGACGTCCCCCGCCATCCTCTCGATCTCTTTCTTGGGGACGACCCGAACGGGGATCGCAGTCTCGGTAGCGCGCTTCCTGATCTCGCCCAGGATCTTTGAGGGGGCCAAGCCCTCGGCGAAGAAGACTCGCTCGACGGACCCTTTGCTGCGAAGTAACTCGAGAACGGGTCGGCGTCCCGATACGAAGGTGCTCGCTTCTTCGCGCGGTTGGGCCACTACTCGTCGACGGACGGCGTGTGATCGACGGCGGAGAGACGCCACCGAGTGCCGTCGGTTCTGTCCTCGATCGTCACGCCCGCTTTCGCCAGACGTTCTCTGATCGCGTCCGCTCGGTCGAACGCCTTTTCGGCACGTGCCTCCTCGCGGAGCTCTATGAGGAGATCGACGAGGTCCGACACGAGCTCGGAATCGTCTCCTCCCCCTGCGAAGGAGAATCCCAAGAGGTTGGTCAACTCCACGAAGGTCGAGCCCAGGGAACGAAGCTCTTCGCCGTCGGGGTCGTTCTCCAGAAGCTTGTTGCCGTCCCCGACGAGCTCGTGGACCGCGGCGAACGCCTCCGAGGAATTGAAGTTGTCGTCCATCGCCTCGATGAACCTCTTCAAGTAACGACTCCCGGGCACGTCCTCCAAGGTCTCGTTTTCGGCGCGCGAGGTAGGCGGGCCCGCGCCGAACTCACCGAGGGAGTGACGAAGAGCGCCGTGGAACGTCCGCCATCGCTCGTATGCGGCACTCGCGTCGCCGAGCGATGACTCGGTGAACGCTGCCTGGCTCCCGTAGGAGCTCATCAGCGCCCAATAGCGCACCGGTTCTCCCCCGTAGCGCGCCACGATGTCCTTCGCCAGCACGAAGTTGCCGAGCGACTTGGACATCTTCTGTGCATCCATCTGGACCATCCCCGAGTGCATCCAGTTACGAACGAAGGGCTCCGTCCCCGTCAGGGCCTCGGCTTGAGCGATCTCGTTCTCGTGGTGTGGAAAGATGAGGTCGCTCCCACCCCCGTGGATGTCGAAGCCCATGCCGAGATATTTGGTGGACATCACCGAGCACTCGATGTGCCACCCGGGACGGCCGGGCCCCCACGGGGACGGCCAAGCGGGCTCGCCCTCCTTAGCCGACTTCCACAGAGCGAAGTCGAGCGGATGCCGTTTCCCTTCGTGCGGCTCAACGCGCTCGCCGGCGCGCATGTCATCCAACGAGCGACCGGACAACTTGCCATACGAGGGGAAGCTCTCGATCGAGAAGAACACGTCGCCGGCCGCGTCGTATGCGGCCCCCTTCTCTACGAGCCCCTCGATCGCCGCGACCATATCTTCGATGTGATCGGTTGCCTTGCAGGTGAGGTCGGGGGGTTGCACTCGCAGAGCGTTCATGTCCGCTTCGAAAGCGCGCGTGTACTTCAGCGCGACCGCGTCCGGGGAGATGCCTTCGAGCTTCGCTCGTTCGATGATCTTGTCATCGACATCGGTGTAGTTCGTCACGTACGTGACCTCATAACCGCGGTAGACCAGGTACTGCTTGATGAAGTCGAACCAGATCAGCGTGCGAGCGTTGCCTATGTGGACGTAGTTGTAGACGGTGGGGCCGCAGGCGTACATGCCGACCTTGCCGGGCTCGCGCGTCTCGAGTGGGCGGATGCCCCGCGTCATGGTCTCGTGGATCTGGATCGGCATCGAGTAACCCTACGACCGGTCTATTAGAGCTATCGCGAGCGCGGCGATGCCCTCCCCGCGTCCCGTAAATCCGAGGCCGTCGGTGGACGTCGCCTTGACGCTAACGACGGAGGTCTCGATGCTCAGAGCTTCGGCCATGCTCGCCGCCATCTGTTGCAGGTAGGGAGCAAGGCGCGGCCTCTCGGCGATAACGGTCGCATCCAGGTTGACCACCGACCATCCGTCGTCGGCCAGCAAGCGGGCAACCTCACGAAGGATGTCCAGGCTCGACGCGTCCTTCCATCGGTCGGTCGCCGGGAATCGGCTTCCGAGGTCGCCCAGCCCGGCCGAGCCCAGGAGCGCATCCGCTACCGCGTGGCTCACCACATCGGCGTCCGAATGTCCGCCCAGCCCGGGGGAATCCGGGATCTCGACACCGCCGAGAACCAGGCGCCGGTTCGCATCGAATGCGTGCGCGTCGACCCCTTGCCCCACCCGGATCAAGAGTCGGCTCTCCTCAGGAGAGCTTCGGCGACGGCGAAGTCCTCCGGGTAGGTGATCTTGAGGTTCGCTCGGGAAGACGAGACCACGCAGACGCGTCCGCCGTTCGCTTCGATCAACTCAGCGTCGTCGGTCACCGAGCCTCCTACGTCGCCGGCCCGTTCGTGTGCCGCGCGTAGCGCGTCCGTTCGGAAAGCTTGCGGAGTCTGCGCATGCCAGAGACCGACCCTGTCGACGGTCTTCTCCACAGTTGCGTCGCGTACCAGTTTCAGCGTCTCATCGACCGGCACGGCTGCGATCGCTCCCTCCCAGCCGTCCAGCGCGGCAATCACGCGTCTCACCAGATCGGGTGTGGCGAGGGGCCTCGCTGCGTCGTGAATCACTACCGTCTCCGAAGACACCCAAGCCAGCGCGTTCCGGACGGATTCCTGCCGGCTCTCGCCACCCGGCACCATGGCCACACCTTCGACGTTCTCGAGTTGCCAGGTTGCTCGTTCCACGAGGTCGGCCGGGACGGCGGCAACGATCGGATCGCACCCCGCCGCGCGGAGAAGAGCGATCGACCACTCGATCAGAGGACGGCCGTTCAGCAGTCGGAACTGCTTGGGGTCGCCGCCCGGGGCGGCGGCGGCACGATCACCGCGTCCGCCGGCAGCGACGATCGCCGCCGGAGAAGAAGTCGCTATCCGAGGACCTCGTCGAGCAGCTGCTCGGCAGCTTCCTCGTCGCAGTCCTTCGAGAACGTCAGCTCGGAGACGAGGATCTGGCGCGCCTTGGTCAGCATGCGCTTCTCTCCCGCAGCCAGGCCCTTCTCCTTGTCCCTCTGATGCAGGCTTCGGACCACGTCGGCGACCTGATAGATGTCACCGGAGCGAAGCTTCTCGACGTTGGCCTTGAACCGACGAGACCAGTTCGTGGTGTTCGTCGTGGGCTCGTTCTTCTTGAGCACCTTCATGACCTTCGGGACTTCCTTGGCGGGAGTGACCTCGCGAAGGCCGACCTCCTCGGTGGAGTCGGTCGGGACCATCAAGGTCAGCTCGCCGTAAGCGAGCTTCAGGATGAAGTAGTCACGCTCCTCACCGAAGAGCTCTCGCTTCTCGAGCTTCTCGATTATCGCTGCCCCGTGGTGCGGATACACAACCTTGTCGCCTACGCTGAAACTCACTAGATAGGTACCTCCTGCGATCCGACGACATAGACAGTGAGGCCGATTACGATGGCCTCGATGAGGGGGAATCCTCTCAAATGTCCTGCTTGGAGCCCTATTTTACCACGCCTCCGCAACGGCTCCGGGGCCGGGGACCGCGCGTGGTAGACGCGCGAACGCCTCGCGGACGCTTGCGACCTCGATGACCTCGAGGCCGACACCATCGGTGGCGGTTCCGCGCGGCACGACAGCGGAGGTGAAACCGAGGCGCGTGGCTTCCTTCAAACGTCGCCCGATCCCGGGCACGCGACGCACCTCGCCACCCAGTCCGATCTCGCCCACGACGACGACCTCGGGATCGATCGGCACCTCCGCGAAGGTGGAATAGATCGCGGCCGCGACGGCGAGGTCGGCCGCCGGCTCGCGGAGCGCGATCCCACCTGCTGCCGCGATGAACACATCGTGGGCGTGCAGGGACAGCTCCGCCCGCTGCGCCAGTACCGCCAAGACCAAGGCCAGCCGTTTCGCATCGGTGCCGGTCGAAACACGACGCGGGGGTTGCGTCGATTGCGTGGTGACCAAGGCTTGCAGTTCCGCGAGAACGGGTCGCGTGCCTTCGAGGGCAGGGAAGATGATCGAGCCGGGAGAGCCGACACACCTATCCGCGAGAAGCATCGAGGAAGGGTCCGCGACCGCCTCGAGCCCGCTCTGCGACATTACGAAAACGCCGGTCTCCTCGCACGAGCCGAACCGGTTCTTTACCGCGCGTAGGAATCGGATCGCTCCGGTGCGTTCGCCTTCGAGCACCAAGACGGCGTCGACGACGTGCTCGAGGGTCTTGGGACCGGCCACCGACCCATCCTTCGTCACGTGGCCCACTCCGACGACGGAGGCTCCCGTCTGCTTCGCGTACGCCACTAGACGCGCGGTGCATCCTCGGACCTGCGCGACGCTCCCAGGAGGTTGTTCGAGCTCCGGATCCTGAAGCGTCTGTAGTGAATCGACGACGATGACATCCGGTCGCTCCGCCTCGACGGCCGCCAGCAGCGCGGTGACCGAGGTAGCCGCGGATGCCATGACGCCGCGCTCCTGCAACCCCAATCGGGCCGCGCGTGAGGAGACCTGTTCGAGCGACTCTTCGCCGGTGACGAGGAGAGAGCGCGCCCCGGAGGAGGCGATCCCGGCAAGCATCTGCAGAACGAGGGTCGACTTCCCGATGCCCGGCTCGCCCGCCAGGAGAACGACCCCCCCACCGACGAGTCCCCCGCCGAGTACCCGGTCCACCTCGGGGATCGTTGTGGAGATCGTCTGGGGCGAGGAGAGAGTCAGATCGAGGGCCACGGGTGAAGCAACCAGGTCGCCGCCGGCGCCGTGCTCTGCGACTTCCCAGGACCCGCAGTCGGGACAGCGGCCGAACCACTTGGGCGACGTGTACCCGCATCCACCGCACGCGTGGAACGTCGTCGCCGCTTCCTTCTTGGCCATGCCCCAACGCTACCGAGGGGGTACGACGAAAACGCGAGCCTCGTCAGTCGGCGATGCGGAGGGCCACGGCCGGGGGGATCTGGGACGCCTGCTGAGCGGGCCACGCCGTTGCCAGGAGCGACGCTCCTATGGCCACCGATACCAGGATGGTGAGATCGAGCCACGGCACGATGAAGGCCACGCCCTCGCCGAACTCTCCGTTCGAGATCAATTGGTAGGCCGTGATCAGGGCGAGCCCCGTGCCGACGAGGATCCCTTCGAAGGCCGTGAAGGCGCTCTCCAGGATGAAGGCCCGCCGGACCTGCCCGGGCAGGAAGCCGAGGGAGCGCAGCACGCCGACCTCTCGCCGCCTCTCACGCACGGCCCTCACCATCACCACTCCGATCCCGGCGATCCCGACCAGAAGCCCCAGCGCGAGATAGCCCTGCATCAGTCGCATGAACTGGACGCCTGTCGCTTGGGACTCCTCCACGATCGAACGGAAGGTGTCGGCCTCAACGCCGTTCTTTATGAATTCCCCCTGCAACCGCTGCGCGACCTCGCCGGGGTCCGCTGAGCTCTCGGCGTCGATGTAGAACCGCGAAGGGGCCGCCCGGTCGCCCAGAAGGTTGCGAACGTCGCCCTTGTTCATGAAGACCCCAAAGGTTTCGAAGTTCTGGCTTCCCGTGAAGGCGATGATCTCGCGCTCGCCACCCTTACCGGTGACGGGATCGTTTATCTGGATGGTGTCGCCGATCTCCACGAGCTGTGCCGAAGGGCCGCCGCCGCCTTCTTGCAGGAAGAACTCCGGAACGGCTACGGAGGTCGAGTCTTCGGTGATTTTCTCCCACGCCTCTCGATCGTTGGCGATGCCCGGCGCCACCTCCTCGAGGTCGGGAGGGTTTGCGCGGAGGAACGATCCATCGATGCCCGTAACGGGCCAGAATTCCTCTTCCACATCGACGGTCGAGAAAAGCGCGATACCGGACAGCGTCGTGGCCACGGACCCGACGCCGGGCACCGCGGCAAGCTGGTCCGCATCGGGAGGGTTGGACGAAGAAGCCCTCGCGAGGATGTCGTAGCCCCCCGCTTCCTTGCGGAGACTGTTCTCGATCTGACCGCCGAACACGTTCGAGAGCACCGAGATGAAGACCATCGTGAAGATGACGAGCGAGAACATCCCCAGAGTGAGACCGGTACGGAACCTGCGAGCCAGGGGGTACGAAAGACCCAGCCGAAGTGGCAGGTTGCGCGGCGCGAAGCGACGAAGCAGCGCGCCGAGGTTCTCTTGCACTTGACTGAGCAACACCACCGCCGAGACGTTCAATAGAACGCCTTGAAGCACGAACGCAGCGATGTCGCCGGATCCGAATGCCTTGCCACCCGTAACGGTGTCGGCGACGACCCCCCACCCGAGCGATGCGGCTGCCACGACGATCACCGCCAAACGCCTTCGAAGGAACCGGCTGAAGGTTGGCAGCAAGCCGAACAACACGAGCGGTGGCCCCAACAGGATCCCGGGCCAGGCCTCCTTCGAACCGAGACCGGCCGCGAAGAAGGAGGCACCGGCGAACGCCACCAGGACCCCGAGGATCAGGGTGCGGAGGCGTGTCTTCAGTTTCGGAGGCTCGGGTAGGTCCCGGATCGCTCTGATGATGTTGATGCGAGAGATGCGGATGCTCGTCAGGAGAACCGTCACGAGCGATATGAGTGCACCGATGCAGAAACCATTGATGAGGCTTGCGGGCTCCATCGAGAAGGTGAGCTCGAGTGAGAAGTCCCCGCTCCCGCCGAATATCGGAGCTGCGACCTTGATGATCGCCCCACCAACCCCGATCCCGAGAAGCGCCCCCAGGATCCCCGCCGGCAGGGCATAGAGACCGCCCTGCATGTAGAAGCTGCGCACCAGGTCGGAACGGCGCATCCCTACCGCGCGCAGCATCCCAAGCTGCGCCTTCCGCTCCTCGGAGAGCATGACGAAGATCTGAACGAGCAGCAGGATGCCGGCGATCACCGCGAAGGATCCGATGCTGAAGAAGAGCTCGGAGAATTGGTCCCCTTGCGTCTTGGCTAGCTCGAGACGATCCCTCTTCACCGGTTCGATCCGGAGAGAGGAGTCCGGGCCCAGCGCCTCCTCGATCGCTGCGGTGACCTCGTCGGTCAGCGCCGCTCCCTCTTCGATGTCTCCTCGGTTCGACACGAAGACCGCGGCCGTCGGTGGCGCTGCACCTCGAGGCACTCCGTCCTCGGTGATCCGCGCGATCGTGCCGGGCTCGACGAACGCGTTGGCCGACGTGCTTTCGAAACCGGTCCAGAATCCGGCGAGGCCAAGGCGAGGAAGGACCCTGTCAACCTCGAGGGACAGTTGCTTGCCGAACAAGGACGCCGTGATGACGTCGCCCGGTCCGGCGGACAGCGAGTCCGCGAGATCCTGACCTATGGCAACTCGGTCACCGGTCGGAGTCGGTCCGGACAAGCCGGTCGCCTCCGGATCGGCGCCGAAGCTCATCCCCTCCTCGAAGTCGAGCTCCAGGACCTGCGCCGACGGCTCGGCCAGGGGACCCTCGGGACCCTCTACCGAGAAGGTCGCCGGCGCGGTGAGGATCGACGTCACACCGTCGATCCGCTCGTCCTGTAGTTCGCCTATCCGTTCCTCTATCTCGTCCGCACGGGCGGGCTCGGGCAGGATGATCCATTCGTCGATCGGACCGAGTTGATTCGTCGCGGTAGCGCGGATCGAAGAATCGAGAGTGTCGCCGACGATGAAGCTGCCGGTCATGATCGCCGTGCCCAGCAGGCTGCCAACGATCACGAGGATGGTTTCCCCCCGGCGACGTACGGCATCGCGCAGGGCCAGCCGTCTCAGCACCGGTCGCCTGACCATCTGATAGACGACCACCGCGAAGGCGGCAAGAACAAAAAGGGGCAGCACCATCGACGGCTAGACGGAGTCGCGCATGCTCGTGGACTCGATGGCCCCGTCCCGCATGCGGATGAGCCTCCCCGCCGTCGCGCCCATCGCCGCATCGTGGGTCACCAGGACCACGGTCAGGCCGTCCTGGTTGAGCTCGTTCAGGAGTTTCATGATGTCGCCTGCCGTCTCGGAATCCAGGTTCCCCGTCGGCTCGTCCGCCCACACGATGGCAGGAGTTCCGGCAAGGGCCCGCGCGATCGTCACGCGCTGTTGTTCGCCGCCGGAGAGCTCGTTCGGGCGATGTCCGGTGCGGTCTCCCAGTCCGACCCGCTCCAAGGTTTCCTCCGCGCGCCGCCGCGCCTCGTGTGTGTCGGCACCCGCAAGGAGGAGCGGAAGCTCCACGTTCTCTGCGGCGGTGAAGACGGGGATCAGGTTGAAGGACTGGAAGATGAACCCCATCTCACTCGCGCGATGTCTGCTCCGTTTCGCGTCCGACATCTGATGGATGTTCTGACCCTCCACCAGGACCTCGCCGGCATCGATCTCGTCTAGTCCCGACAGACAGTTGAGAAGCGTCGTCTTGCCGCTGCCGGACGGACCCATGACGGCAAGGAACTCACCCCGCTCGACGGTCAGATCGAGCCCGCGCAGCGCTTCGATGGTTTGCGCGCCGGTCCGATAGATCTTCTTGACGCCTCGCGCGACGAGGATGTCGCGAGGCCCCGCACCTCGCGGGGCTCCCGCGTCCTTAACGGCTGTTACCAACTAGTGCACTTAAGCGTCGGGGGTCGTTTCCCCGTCACCCTCGGCGACTCCAGCCAACTCGACGGGCGGATGATCGGGCGAGCGTTCGGCTTTGCGGAAGACGATCTCGTCTTCGCCGTTCTCGTCGGGAGCGGCATCGACGATGATCGTGTCGCCGGCTTCGTATTCCTTCCACAGGATCTTCTCCGAAACCGGGTCCTCGATCAGCCGCTGGATAGCGCGCCTCAGTGGCCGTGCCCCCAGGGCGGGATCGTATCCGCGTGCCGAAAGCACTTCCTTGGCGGACTCTGTCAACTCGATGCCGACATCCTGGCTCTCGAGTTGGTCGGCAACGCGTCGGATCATGAAGTCGACGATCGAGTAAACCTCCGACTTCGTGAGCTCGTGGAACACGATGACCTCGTCGATCCGGTTCAGGAACTCGGGACGGAAGCTGCGCTTCAGCTCCTCGTTGACGCGTTCCTTCATCTTGTCGTACGTGAGATCGCCGGTGGCTTGGCCGAAGCCCATCGCAGGCTTCCGCAGATTCTGGGTGCCGAGGTTCGAGGTCATGATGATGACCGTGTTCTTGAAGTCCACCGTCTTGCCCTGCGCGTCCGTAAGACGGCCGTCCTCGAGGATCTGAAGCAGGGTGTTGAAGACGTCGGGGTGTGCCTTCTCGATCTCGTCGAGCAGAACCACCGAGTACGGACGGCGGCGGACCGCCTCGGTCAACTGCCCGCCCTCTTCGTAGCCGACGTAACCGGGAGGGGAACCCATCAGCCGGCTGACCGTGTGCTTCTCCATGTACTCCGACATGTCTAGTTGGATGAGCGCGTCCTCGTCACCGAACAGGAACTCCGCGAGGGCCTTCGCCGTCTCCGTCTTCCCGACACCGGAAGGGCCGAGGAAGATGAACGAGCCTGCGGGCCGCTTCGGGTCCTTGAGGCCGGCCCGCGTACGGCGGATCGACCGCGACACGGCTTCGATCGCGTCGTACTGACCGACGATGCGCTGGTGCAACTCCTCCTCCATGCGGAGGAGCTTCGCGGTCTCTTCCTCCGTGAGAGACATCACGGGGATGCCCGTCCAGGAGGAGAGAACTTCAGCGATCTCTTCTTCGTTGACCTCGGCGAAGGCCTCTCCCTCGGCCGCGCGCCACTCGGTCTCCTTCTGTGCACGATCCCCCATCAGTCGCTTCTCGTCGTCGCGGAAGCTGGCGGCCTGCTCGAAGTCCTGAGCCTCGATCGACTGTTCCTTCTTGCGTCGTACCTCGGAGATCTTCTCTTCGAGCTCACGGTAGTCGGGCGGAGCCGACATGCGCCGGATACGCAGACGCGACCCGGCCTCGTCGATGAGGTCGATCGCCTTGTCCGGCAAGAAGCGGTCGGAGATGTAGCGGTCGGCCAGATTCGCGGCCGCGACCAATGCCTGGTCCGTGATCGTCACGCGGTGGTGGGCCTCGTAACGGTCGCGCAACCCCTTGAGGATGTCGATGGTGTGAGCGACGCTCGGCTCCGGGACCTTGATCGGTTGGAACCGGCGCTCCAGCGCGGCGTCCTTCTCGAGATGCTTGCGGTACTCGTCGAGCGTCGTGGCGCCGATCGTCTGAAGCTCTCCGCGCGCGAGCATCGGCTTGAGGATGCTGGCCGCGTCGATGGCTCCCTCGGCGGCACCCGCCCCCACGAGGGTGTGCAGCTCGTCGATGAACAGGATGATGTCGCCGCGCGTCTTGATCTCTTTGAGCACCTTCTTCAGGCGCTCCTCGAAGTCTCCGCGGTATCGAGAACCGGCGACGAGGGCTCCGAGGTCGAGGGTGTAGAGCTGCTTGCCCGCGATGGTCTCGGGCACCTCGCCCTTGACGATCGCCTGCGACAAACCTTCGACGATGGCGGTCTTGCCGACGCCCGGCTCCCCGATCAGGACGGGATTGTTCTTGGTGCGGCGAGACAGCACCTGCATAACCCGCTCGATCTCCTTCTCGCGCCCGATGACGGGGTCGAGCTGGTTCTCGCGAGCGAGCTGGGTGAGGTTGCGACCGAACTGGTCGAGGACGAGCGAGCCCTGCGGAGCCTCGCCGCCGCCGCCGGCCGTCTCCTTCGAACCGGAGTAACCGGAGAGCAATTGGATGACCTGCTGGCGCACCCGGCCGAGGTCTGCTCCGAGCTTGACGAGGACCTGAGCTGCAACGCCTTCGCCCTCACGGATGAGGCCGAGAAGGATGTGCTCGGTTCCGATGTAGTTGTGTCCCAGCTGCAGCGCCTCGCGCAGGGAGAGCTCGAGCACCTTCTTGGCGCGCGGCGTGAACGGGATATGTCCCGAGGGGGGTGATTGACCCGCACCGATGATCTCTTCCACTTGCTGGCGGACCTTCTCCAAAGAGATCCCCAGTGATTCGAGGGCTTTGGCGGCAACCCCCTCGCCTTCATGGATCAGCCCCAGCAGGATGTGCTCGGTGCCGATGTAGTTGTGGTTGAGGAGTCTCGCCTCTTCTTGAGCGAGGACGACGACTCTGCGGGCCCGGTCTGTAAACCTCTCAAACATGGGCCGTGCCTCCTTCAGCTAATAAGGCAGCGCCAGATGCGCGGCCCTTGCGGCGCGGAGCAGAGATTCCTACGCCGCCGAGCCATTATACGAAGGGGTGCGGCGTATCTAGATGATGGTCTTTAGTGGACCGGATCCGAGCGTGGGGTGGTGATCCCCCAGCGAGCCGCTTGGATCGGGGGAGCGGGCCCCCCCGTGGGTGGAACCACGGTAAAGAGGTAGCGCCAATCCTGCGGCGCGATGTCGGTTCTTCTCCCATCCGTCGAGAAACCCCTGCCCAGAGGCACCCACGGCATGGAGTCGGGAAGGTTCCTCCGTTCCAGGACGTCGAGGCCCGGTCTGGGGACCGCCCACAGCCCCATGTTCGTTGGTTCGACCGACGTGTGGTCGTCGGCATCGAACGAAACGTCGAGGCCGCCGAACCTCTGAGCTCGCAAGGTCTCGAGCTGGTCGGCAAGGTCCTCATCGGCGCCCGCCCCCTCGGCCGCCCAACCGATCATGGAGGTGGCTTCGAACGCGCGGCGTTCCCAGCCGAGAGGCTCGTCACCCCACCAGTCCTCGAACGCCATGCGAAACGCGGAGAGGCTGGGAACCGGGAGGTAGTGCGCACCGCGCGCATAGGTATCGGACGCCACCGTGCCGGGAGGAACCGCGGCCCGGACGAAGGGGGTGATCGCGAGGTCGAACCCGATCACCTGTGGACGCCAAGGCGCTCCGCCCCGCCGGCTGCCGGCGCGCGCCGCCTGCGTCGTCCGGTATCTCGACCCCGACTTGTCGAGCAGCCTGATGACCTCGGAAAAGACGGCCGGGGATCCGTGCACGACGATGGCTTGGGGCCGGGGCCTCTGCCTCCGCAGCAAACTGATGGACGTCCCGATCTGCTGCGGATCCGAGTACGTAGCCCCGCTCGTCCGCCGCCGCCGACTGAATTCGCTGAGTGCCCTCGACAGTGACTCTTCGGCGGTCTTCCCGTCCGTGCTTTCCTCCGTCAAGAGCCCCAACGACCGGTAACCGCGGTCTACGAGCAAGTAGGAGGCGATCCGGCGCGCTTGCCACAGGTATGGCGGCGACACCTGGAACATATGGGGACGGAGAGCTCGCTGGTCGTACAGATCCCCGAAGCACAGGAGGGCGGGGATGCCGGCTTCGGCAAGCACTTCCTCGCTGCTTGCAAGACCCTCGGGAGGCCCGGCGTAAACGATCCCGACGGTTCGTTCCGAGGCCGCGAGCTGCGCCACGAGCTCCTTCGCGCTCGACGCTTCGCCTTGATCGTCGAGCGTGACCAACTGGTAGGGAGGATCGTCGCGGCCGAGATTTGAGTTGAGGATGTGGACCCCAAGGTCGGCGCCCTCGAACGCGTCTTCGCCGCGCCATGAGTCCGGCCCCGTCATCGACCCGACCAAACCGATCACGGGACCCTCGGACGAAGTGGGGTCCACCACGGGAGTGCGAGCCGGAAAGAGATCCGTCTCGTCCGCCGGCTGACAGGCCGACGCGACGGATAGAACCGAAACACAGAGGACGGAAACAACCGTTCTTCGAGCGATCATGGACCGGTCTATCAGGCCTCGGGCTTGAGGGTGGGGAAAAGGATCACCTCTCGCAGCGATCCCGCTCCCAGAAGGATCGTCAACAACCGATCGACACCCAGCCCGAACCCGCCGGCGGGCGGCATCCCGTAGTAAAGGGCTTCGACGAAGTCACGGTCGGGCAACTGCGCTTCTTCGTCCCCTCCCGCGCGCGCGGCCGCCTGTTGCTCGAATCTTCTCTGTTGTTCCTCCGGGTCGTTAAGCTCCGAGTAGATCGGAGCGATCTCGACGCCGGCGATAACCAGGTCGGCTTGCTCCGTGAAGCCGGGGATGGTGCGATGGTCCTTGGCGAGCGGGGATACCTCCTTCGGGAAGCCAACGACGAACGTCGGCTCCTCGAGCGTCTTCTCCGCTACCTGCTCGAACACCTCCGCTACCACCTTG
>JAXDJL010000279.1:0-4988 GCA_034665685.1 Actinomycetota bacterium
ACTCTTCTCGACCGCAACGCGCCGTTCACCCCCTAGACATACGGCCCGGCCGCATCTCGTCGCAAACGAAAGCAACCCGTGCACTTCACGGCCGGAGTGAATTACAAGAACGTAATTAGGGGGTCAAACGTTGACTCTGGGGGTCTGAGGGGGCTACCGTGGCGGCTAGTGGAGCGAAGTGGAGGAATGGGGAGTTCAAGGGAGGGAATGTTGCTTCCCCTCCCAACCCCTCCGCCGCTTGCTCCTGAGACCGCACCAGGGGAGATGAGTGCTATTTACCGGGGAGTTCCCTCGCTCGATCGACGACAAGGGTCGTCTGATCGTGCCGTCGCGCCTCCGGGACCTCATCACCGACGACAAGGTCGTTCTGACGCAGGGCGTGGAGCCCTGTATCGCGTTCTGGCCCGAGGAGCAGTGGTCTGCCCAGGCGCGCGAGCTGTTGGCGCAGCCGCAGAGCGCCGCGGAGACGAGGCGGACCGTGCGACAGCTGGCGGGCAAAGGGCACACCGATCGGATCGACAAGCAGGGACGGATCACCGTACCCCAGCACCTGCGCGATCGGGCGGGGATCGACTCCGAGGTCGTGATCGTCGGGATGCTCAACCACGCAGAGATCTGGAGCCCTGAGAGGTACGCGGAAGAGGAAGCGAAGCAAGAAGAAACGCCGCTCGAAGAGCGGTTCGGTCAACTGAACATCTGAGAACGGGGAGGCAAGGATGATCCGGAGGGTAAGAGCGGTAGGGGAAGACACGCTGGTTCGCGAGCTGAGCCAGGGGGTGGTCCTGCTCGCCTTGACGGGGGCGTCCGTCGGTGGGTTCCTCGGCATGGTCGCCATCGCGACCCGCGCCCTGGGCCGCTAGCGGATGGAGATGCGATGGGGCACCAGCCCGTCCTCCGAGACAGAGTTGTCGACTACCTCCTTCCTGCGCTGGAGCACGGCGGAACGGTCGTCGACGCGACGCTCGGAAGAGGGGGGCACGCTCGTCGCATCCTCGAAGCGTCACCGGAAGCTTTCCTCATCGGCATCGACCGTGACGCCGAGGCCCTCGATGCGTCGAGGACCAACCTCGCCCCGTACGAGGGTCGGTTCGTTCTCGTTCGTGACGACTTCAAAAACCTCGCGGCCGTTCTGGAACGACTCGGGCATGCGTCGGTTCGCGGAGTCCTACTCGACCTTGGAGTTTCCTCACCCCAACTTGATGAAGCGGCTCGGGGTTTCAGTTATCGACATAACGGACCCCTCGACATGCGCATGGACACCTCCCAGTCCCTCACGGCGGCCGACGTTGTGAACGGTTACTCGGAGAGAGATCTAACGCGCGTGATCCAAAGATTCGGGGAGGAGCGGTTCGCTCGCCGCATCGCGCGCTCGATCGCCGCCGCCCGCCCCATCTCGGACACCAACCAGCTGGCGGACATCGTGAAGGCCGCGATCCCCGCTGCAACGCGACGGACGGGCGGGCATCCAGCCAAGCGCACGTTCCAGGCCCTGCGGCTCGAAGTGAACGGCGAGCTCACGGCTCTGGAGGCGGCGCTGCCCGCCGCCGTCGACGCGCTCGAGGAGGGGGGACGGATCGCCGTCCTCTCTTATCACTCGCTCGAAGACCGCCGCGTCAAGCACGCCTTCCGAGATGAGTCGCGCGGCTGCATCTGCCCTCCGGACTTCCCGGTGTGCCGCTGCGGCGCCGAGCCCCGCCTCCGTCTCGTCACTCGCAAGAGCATCGTTCCCTCAGCTGAGGAGATAGAGGCGAACCCGCGTGCGAAGTCAGCGCGGCTCAGGGTCGCGGAGAGGGTCGGCGCGGCATGAGCAGGACGGGACAGGCAACCAGATCGTCGCGCTCGCGCGCACCTCGGCACAGCCACCGGCCCTCGCTGCACGTCGTTCGTCGCAACAAGCGGGGACTCATCAAGAGAGGTCAGTCGAGGAGGATCGCGCCCGCACTCGTCATGCTGGGAATCCTCATCGCGGCGACCATCGGCACGATCCTCTTGGAGCAGGTCGTTCTCGCACAGTCCGCCTTCAAGCTGGCAAGCATGCGCGAGGAGATGGAGCTCGCGGAGGAGCAGCACAGTCAGCTCCTGCTCGAGGCCGCCAAGTTGGGCAGCTCCGAGCGGATAAAGCGCGTGGCGATGAACGACCTCGGTATGGAGTATCCGCTTGACGCCGGTTACATCGTCGCCAACGTGAAATCGAGCTGGACGAACCGGCTCGCTCAATCACCCACGAACGCCGCGGCCGCGCGAGCCGCCGGCGCGGCTATCTCTGCCGAGGACACCGTCCTCGGGGCAGGAGGCCCATAAGGATGCCGTCGGGCGCGGGGAGAAGGGGAACAAGGAAGGGGTCGACCCATCTACGGTCGGCTCCTTCTCGTAAACGGAAGTCCCGGTCCCCGATGCGTCTCGTGTTCCTCTTCTTCGCCTTCCTCCTCGCGTTCGGAGCGATGACGGCGCGGCTGTTCGTTCTGCAGATCATGGAGGCCCCCGCGTACGCCGCGATCGCGGCCGATCAGCGGGAACGCGACATCGAGTTCCCCGCGAGCAGAGGTTCGATGTTCGACCGGGGCGGAGACCCGCTGGCGATCTCCGTCGATCTTCAGATGGTGTTCGCCGACCCCGCGAACGTAGAGGACGCCCAGCGCGAGGCGGCCACGCTCGCGCCTCTCCTCGATCTTCCCGCGCAGGAGCTCGAGAAGAAGCTGACGTCGCTGCCGGGCGACCGTTTCGAGATCCTCGCTCACGAGGTGCTTCCGAAGGTCGCCTCCAAGATCAAGGCGCTCGCGCTTCCGGGTATCGCGATGGAGGCAGAGCCCAAGCGCTTCTATCCCGGTGGCCGCCTGGCAGGCCACCTGCTGGGCTTCGTAAACATCGACGGTTCCGTCCTGGCCGGCATGGAGGCGCAGTACTCGGAGATCTTGGAGGGCAAGGCCGGTCACATGACCCTCGAGCAGGATCCGGCGGGCCGCCCGCTTCCGCAGGCGGAGTTCTCCTACGAGCCCCCCAAGCCGGGCCGGTCCCTGTTCCTCACGATCGACAAGGAGTTGCAGTACTTCACCGAGTTGACCCTCGCAGAGGCGGCGCAGACGTACCACGCCGAGTCGGGCAGCGCGATCGTGATGCGTCCGGGCACCGGCGAGATCCTCGCGTTGGCGAACGTGCCCGACTTCGATCCCAACCATCCCGGCGACTACGACCCCGACGCGCAGCGGAACCGCGCCATCACCGACGTCTACGAACCGGGATCGGCGTTCAAGATCGTGACGTTGGGGGCCGCTCTCGAGGAACGTGTCGTGACGCCCAAGACGAAGTTCGATGTGCCCGATGCGTTCCAGTTCTCGGACCGCGTGTTCCACGACTCTCATCCGCACCCGCCGGAGAGAATGACTGTCACCGACATCATCGAGCAGTCGTCGAACGTCGGCACGATCAAGATCGGGCTCGAGCTCGGCGGCGAAAAACTCGATCGCTACGTTCACAAGTTCGGCTTCGGTCGTCAGACCGGGCTCGACTTCCCCGGAGAGAGCTCCGGCATCGTGATCCCTCGGTCCGAGTGGTCCGGGTCGACGCTGGGCACCATCCCGATCGGCCAGGGGGTAGCGGTAACTCCCCTGCAGATGATCGCGGCGTACGCATCGATCGCCAACGGGGGAGTGTGGGTCGAGCCGAAGGTGCTGCACGCAACGATGGGGGGGGACGGGAAGATCCAACCGTCTCCCGCGCCGACGACGAAGCGGGTGATCTCGAAGGCCACGGCCAGGGAGATGGTGAAGATCCTCACGGGAGTCGTGGACAAGGGAACCGGCGTCGAGGCACAGATCCCCGGATACCGGGTTGCGGGGAAGACCGGCACCGCGCAGAAGCCTCTTCCGACGGGAGGGTACGGGGGAGGTTACGTGGGCTCTTTCATCGGCTTCGCGCCTGCCAACGATCCCGAGGTCGTCGTCCTCGTGATGCTCGACGACCCGTCCCCCATCTGGGGTGGAGCCAGCGCGGCCCCCACGTTCCAGAAGATCACCGAGTTCGCCCTGCGGCGCCTGGGAGCCTCGCCCACGGGCAACGCGGAGCGCGCCGCCAGGGCGATCGAGGCGGAGCAGGCGGCCGTCCCAAGCCTCCACGACTAGCATCTAAAGCCGATGAATAGCCCCCCGTTACCGGCCCCGCAGACGCTGCGGACCCTGGCCGACGCCGCCGGGAGCCTCCTCGTGCGGATCGAGGGGGACGCAGGCGCGGAGGTCACCGGAGCTTCGTTCGACTCCCGAACCGCGTCATCGGGCGAGCTTTTCTTCTGCGTGCGCGGTGACACCACCGATGGGCATCTCTTCGCCCAGGAGGTCGTCGACAAGGGCGTAGTCGCCCTCTGTGTCGAGCGCGTCGTGGAGACGACGCCGGCGGTTCCTCAGATCCTTGTGACGAACGCGAGGCTGGCGATGCCCGCCATGTCTCAGCGTGCGTTCGGCGATCCGGCGGATGGATTGGTGCTCGCCGCAGTCACGGGAACGAACGGGAAGACGACCACTGCGTTCATCGTGGACTCCATCCTTCGCGCAGACGGACGAAAGACCGGGCTAATCGGGACGATCGAAACGCGCATCGGCGACAACGCCAGACCCGGAGTGCGTACCACGCCCGAGTCTCTCGACCTCCAGAGGCTGTTGTGGGAGATGCGAGCCCAAGGGGTGCAGGCCGTAACGATGGAGGTGACGTCTCACGCGCTTGCGTTCCATCGCGTCGATGGGCTGCACTTCGCCTCCGCCGCCTTCACGAACCTCACGCAGGATCACCTCGATTTCCACCGGGACATGGAGGATTACTTCGCCACCAAGGCCGAGTTGTTCCGGCCGGAGCGCGTCGACAAGGGGGCCGTGAACATCGACGATTCGTACGGTCGCAAGTTGTACGAGGCTGCGTCGGTGCCCATGGTTCCTTTCGGTATGTCGGACGACGCGGAGGTTCGCTCCGTCGACGTAACCACCGGGGCGGGCGGAAGTCGC
>JAXDJL010000280.1:0-2514 GCA_034665685.1 Actinomycetota bacterium
GGCCGTCCAGAACAGGAGGAACCCGATCGCGACGGCGGCGACCAGTCCGAAGATCTTCGCCCAGGTCCCGAACCGGCGGACGAGGAAGGCCGCCACGAGCCCGACTACCGCCGGGATGATGAAGAACATCACGCCATCGGTGTCGAGCCCCCAGATCAGCGCCGCAAGAATGAAGAGGATAGGAGCCAGAGCCTCCATGAATAATCCCAGTGACGCCAGCTTCGTCCAGCGCCCGCCCGGACCCGCACCCGTTGCCTGTTCTACCTGTGCCATTCGCCCCTCCTGATGTTGGTGGTGGGACGGCCCCCGTCCCGGAACCGATTGTGAGGGGGCGGAGCGGCCGGCGCAAGGGGGGCTAACACCACCCTTTTAGCTCTCAGGCCCCCAGGTGATAGATCTGCCCCGGGTCCATGTCGAGGCCGTTCGCCACCTGCCACAGAGCGGATAACGCCTTGAGGGCGTTGCGTTCCTCGAAGGGAGCCAGCTCGTCCCTCCGATCGGACAGGACGCCCACGAGCTTGTTGTAGCAATCGATCAACTCCGTTTGCGCAGGACCCAGTTCCCTCTCGGTTGCATCCCTCATCAGGTTTGTTTCCTCTCTCCCCCGCCGCCGGCGATCTCTCGTTCATCCAGAACGCGCTTGGCCTTCAACTCGAAGCGCGGCAACGACTCGAGCTCGACCGTCCTCACTTCGAAGCGCAGGCCCTCGTGCGCCTCCGCCAACTCCTTGGCCAGATCGCCCAGCAGCGAGTCGGAGGTAGTGCCCGGCTGCGGGATCTCGACGAGCAACTCGATCTCGTCACGGATGCCGTCTTTCGTGTACAGGTGGATCTGGAACTCGTCGATCGCGTCGTACTCACGGACGATCGCTTCCACCGCTCTCGGGTACACGTTCGTGCCGCGAACGAGCTTCATGTCGTCCACTCGGCCGCGCAGTCCGCCGTCGTAGATGTCGAAGGTGCGCCCACACGAGCAGTTAGAGGCCGGAACCTTCACGACGAGGTCGCGCGTGCGATAGCGGATCACCGGGATGAATCCTCGACCGAAGGATGTGACGACGCGTTCGCCCGGCTCGCCGTAACCGACCGGCTCCCCGCTCTCGGGATCGATCACCTCTTCTATGTAGTGATCCTCGATGATGTGCGCGCCGCCCGGCTGATGGTCGCACTCGAACATCATGATCGTCCCGAGCTCTGTCATTCCCGCGGTGTCACCTGCCTTCGCGCCCCACTGATCTTCGATCAGCTTCTTGCTGGCGGGGATCGAACCGGCGGGCTCCCCCGACAGGATGACGCGCTTGACAGGTCCGTTCACGAGGTCGATCCCCAAGCTGCGAGCCTCTTGCGCCATGCGAAGGGCGTACGTGGGCGTGGAGCACACGACCGTCGCGTTCATGTCGAAGATCTGTTTCACGCGCGCCTCGGTGGTCATGTTCCCTCCCGGGAGCACGAGGCACCCGATCTTCTCGCAGGCATAGTGCGCTCCCCAGAAACCAACGAAGGTCCCGTAGCTGAAGGCGAAGAAGACGACGTCCGAGGGACGGATACCGAATCCCCAGAATCCGTAGCACCACATCTCGGTGATCCACTCCCAGTCCTTCATGGAGTCGAGGACCCGGATCGGCGTCTTGCCCGTCGTCCCCGACGTTAGGTGGTAGCGGATCGCGGCCGACTCGGGGGCCGCAAGGATCGGGCCGAACGGCGGCTCGTCGAGTTGTCCTTGCATCCATTCCTCACGGGTCATGAACGGAAGCCGTCGCAGATCGTCGAGCGATCGGATCGAATCCGCGTTCACTCCCGCGTCGCTCAGTCGCTTCGCGTGATACGGGACCTGGGCCTCGGTCCACGACAGGAGGTTCTGCAGTTTCCGCAACTGAAGAGCATCGATGTCGGAGCGCGGCATCGTCTCGTGGTGCGGGTTCCAGTACGGCGAATCCGTCATCGTGCCCCCTTGCACTGAGGAACGGCCGGTGGTGTCTCTGGAGCGTATTACGAGTACCGTCTTGACCCATGGGGACCGAAGACCTCCCGGGGCAGATGACCGCGGAAGCACGCGAACTATTGCGGGACATGAAGGCCATTGCATCCGAGAAACTGGCGCCGATCGCGGCCGCAGGAACTCCGGGCAGGCTGAACCGCCCTCTCATCGCGGCCCTCGCCGAGCACGGCGTGCTGCCGCGGATCTTTCCCGAAGAACTTGACGGGACGGGAACCGGCGAGGCGTCGGCTGCGGTCCTTTGCTTGTTGCGGGAGGGTCTGGCACAGGGGTCCACCGAGGCCGAGACGGCGCTCGCGCTGCAGGGCCTCGGCGCGTACCCGATCCTGCAGGCGGGCCGGGAGGAACTCCGGCGCAGATGGCTCCCGCGCGTGGCGCAGGGTGAAGCCGTCGCGGCGTTCGCGCTCACCGAGCCGGAGGCCGGAAGCGACGCCGGCCGGCTGACGCTCAACGCCGAGCGGACCGACGGTGGCTACGTCCTGACCGGCCAGAAGAAATGGATCTCGAACGCTCCCGACG
>JAXDJL010000281.1:0-9889 GCA_034665685.1 Actinomycetota bacterium
TTCATCGACCTCCACCGGCCGAACCGCGATTCCGCCGTTCTCCGGAACCATCGACGGCGACGAGACGTCTCTCTCCAAGAGTGAGACCGTGCCGAGCCCACAGGCGTACGGAAGCTCCGGAAGAGCAGCGGCCAGCGCTATGCCGGCGGAGATCCCCACCGATGTTTCGAGCGCTGAGGAAACCACTGCGGGAAGACCCGCTGCCTCCGCGACGCTCAGGGCGTTCTGCACTCCGCCGAGCGGTTGGACCTTGATCACGACGATGTCCGCGGCTTCCAGCCCGGCGACCCGAAGGGGATCTTCGGCGGTGCGGATCGATTCGTCCGCCGCCAACGGAACGTCGACCAGCTTCCTCAACTCCGCCATCTCCTCGAGGGTTCGTACCGGTTGTTCGACGTACTCGAGGTCGAAGCGATCTAGCTCCATGATCATCCGCTGGGCGGTGGTGACGTCCCACGCGGCGTTCACGTCGATGCGGATGTTCCCTTCGGCCCCCAGCGCGTCGCGGACTGCCTCGACACGCGCGTGGTCGTCGCCCTCGGCGACCTTCACCTTTGCCGTCGAACACCCCGATGCAGAAACGATCCGGTGAGCCGTTTCGGCGTCAACGGCGGGGACGGTCACGTTGATCGGGATGACGTCGCGGACGGGCGGCGGTCGGGACACGGTGGCGGACTCATAGGCGCTCGCCGCCCACCGCGCCGCGATCTCCGTCCCATATTCGGGGAAGGGAGAGAACTCGCCCCACCCGGCCGGTCCCTGCAGAAGTACGCCGGAGCGGACGTCTACGTTGCGGAATCGATGACGCATCGGGATCTCGAACGGCCGGATCAGGAGATCCATAGCCCCACAGCGAGCATGCTCGAAAACACGATCTGAGTTTGCGCCGTCCCCACGAGCACGCGGATAAGGACGTGCGCGTCGTCGCTTCTCCCGACGAGGGCGAGGGGCGGGAACGCCAGGGGGAGCGCGGCCCACGAGAGAAGAGGCGCCAGCGAATCGACCCACAGACAAACCGAGGGGACCGCGAGGAAGCTGCCGAGCACCACGGCCCGGTAGACCGAGACTGTTCCGCGGCGGCCCAGTCGCACGGCAAGCGTCCTCTTGCCGGCCTTCGCGTCGGTTTCGATGTCGCGCAGGTTGTTCGCGATGAGGATCGCGGTCGCGAGCAGCCCGACCGGAACCGCCGCCGCAGCAGCGATTCCTACGAACCGATCGACCTGCACGTACGCAGAGCCGATCGTGGCGACCAATCCAAAGAAGACGAACACGAATACTTCGCCGAGCCCCGCCGAGGCGTAGGGACGCGGGCCACCGCTGTATCCGAGGGCAGCGACGAACGAAAGGACCCCGACCAGCAAGATCTCCGGTCCGACAGCGAAGGACAGGGCGATGCCACAGACGGCCGCCACCCCGAAAGAAGCGGCGACTGCTTTCTTCATCGCGCTCGGAGAGACGAGACCGGATGCGGTGGCTCGACGAGGTCCAACGCGGTCCTCGGTGTCGATGCCGCGCAGACCATCGAAGAGATCGTTGGCGTAGTTCACGCCGACCTGGATCGAGAGAGACACCAACATGGCAAGAACGAAGCGCCACGCGATGAACGTCTCGGTAGCTGCGGTCCCCACCAAGACGGGCGCTATCGCTGCCGACAACGTGCGGGGGCGTGCGGCCTCGATCCAGACTTTCATCGCGTCAGGGTCGCTTCGGGAACTTCCCGAAGTCGGGCTTCCTCTTCTCGAGGTATGCGTTCCGGCCCTCTTGAGCCTCCTCCGAGAGGTAGTAGAGAAGAGTCGCGTCACCCGCGAGTTGCTGCACGCCGGCGAGCCCGTCCGTGTCGGCGTTGAAAGATGCCTTCAGCATCCGCAGCGCGAGAGGACTCATCTCGAGGATGCGATTCGCCCACGTGACCGTTTCGTTCTCCAGCTCGGCCAGGGGAACGACCTTGTTCACCAGTCCCATCTGCAAGGCGGCTTCGGCGTCGTACTGCTCGCAGAGGTACCAGATCTCGCGCGCCTTCTTCTGTCCGACCATGCGCGCGAGGAGTCCCGCGCCGTAGCCTCCGTCGAAAGAACCCACCTTCGGTCCCGTTTGACCGAAGCGCGCGTTGTCGGCGGCGATCGTCAGGTCGCACACCACGTGGAGAACGTGGCCCCCTCCGATCGCGTATCCAGCGACCATCGCGATGACCGGCTTGGGGGTGCGGCGGATCTGGACCTGTAGGTCCAAGACGTTCAGCCGCCCGATGCCCTTGTCGTCCTTGTAGCCGTCTTCGCCCCGAACGCGCTGGTCGCCTCCGGAGCAGAAGGCGTCCGGACCCTCGCCCGTCAAGATGATGACGCCGATCGTGGGGTCGTCCCGAGCGACGTTGAAGGCGTCCGACAGCTCGAAGAGGGTCTTCGGGCGGAACGCGTTCCTCACCTCGGGCCGGTTGATGGTGATCTTGGCGATGCCGTCGCCGGTGTCGTAGTGGATGTCCTCGTAGCGGCCTTCGTCACGCTGCCAATCCATAGAGTCTTCACTCCTGAGTAAAAGCTCGAAGGGTTTTATGTACGGTAGCAGGTGATGCCGGACATGCCGCCCCGAACGACCGTCCTGCGAGCGGCCACCCGGGCCGCTCTCGCCGACGCGATATCGCGGGCTCTGGAGCGGGGCGAGGCGGTGCTTCCCATCGACCCGTCCCTCTCGGAGGCCGACGCCGAACGGATCTCGGCCGCCGGGGACGAAGTGGTTCGGGAGGACACGGCTCTGGTGTTGCCTACGGCCGGCTCGACGGGGGAGCCGAAGCTCGTCGAGCTCAGCCGGGCGGCACTGGAGGCGGCCGCAACCACTAGTCTCGAACGGCTCGGAGCCGGGCCGCAGGACCGCTGGCTCTGCTGCCTTCCCCTGCATCACATAGCGGGAGTCGGGATCCTCACGCGTTCACTCGTCTCCGGAACGGAACCCGAGATCCATGAAGTCTTCGATCCGGCGCAGGTGGCGCGCTCCGAAGCGGCCTTCGTGTCCGTGGTGCCGACGATGCTGGTTCGTCTGCTCGACGCGGAGATCGATCTCTCGCGTTTCAAAGCCGTGTTGCTCGGCGGAGCGCGCATCTCGCCCGCGTTGCTCCAGCGCGCAGCGGAAAAGGGCGCGAATGTGGTCACCACGTATGGCATGACCGAAACGTGCGGGGGCGTCGTCTACGACGGAGTCCCGCTCGACGGCGTGCTCGTCGAGCTGAGCGCCGAAAGGACGATCAGGCTGGGCGGTCCGACCCTCATGAGCGGTTACCTCGGGCGGCCCGATGCCACGCGAGCGGTTCTGCGAGACGGTTGGTTCGAGACCTCGGACGTCGGCGCCGTTGTGGACGGCCGCCTCGAAGTCATCGGCCGCAGCGACGACGTGATCATCACGGGGGGCGAGAACGTGCAACCGACCGAGATCGAGTCCGTTCTCGAAACGCACGAGGATGTCGTGGAGGCTCTCGTCGTCGGTCGTGAGGACGATGAATGGGGCGAGCGGGTGGTGGCCCTCTTGGTTACGCGGGGAAGCGTTACGCCGGGGGAGCTGCGGGAGTTCCTCGACGGCCGCCTCGCCCCCCACAAGGTCCCGAAGGATCTCCTCTTCGTCCACGAACTTCCCCATCTCCCATCCGGGAAGGTGCGGCGTCCGCGCCCGGTTCTGGAGGTACGACCGGGCGACGAAGGGTGAGTGGGGACGGTTATCCTCCCTAACGCGCCCTTCACGCGCACTGGCGGCGTGGCCGAGTGGTTTAGGCAAGGGACTGCAAATCCCTGTACAGCGGTTCGATTCCGCTCGCCGCCTCGAATGAGCTTGGTTTGTAGCCCGTAGCGACCCTTCGGAACGCTAGACTTCAGAAACGAGGGGCGTTAGCTCAGCGGGAGAGCGCTTGCTCGACACGCAAGAGGTCACTGGTTCAATCCCAGTACGCCCCACGAAACCGCAGGTCAGGTCCCCCTTTTCGGGGACCTTTCCTCTTTCCGAAACCCTTTCGCAAAGCTCACTGAGCGCTTAACAGCAAGCTCGAGCCTCAGGACGTCGTTACGAACCGCTCGACGATCTTGACGATGTCTTCCGGGGTGAACTCGAGGGTCGCATCGCCGACCGCGAGCTCGGCTATTTGGATGCTCGGGGTGTCGGCGGGGAACGACATCGCCCAAGTCCAAACCCCTGTCTCCTCGGCGATGTCGCGAACGGCCTCCTGGAAACGCTCCTTTGTCGTTCTCATGTGGAGGTGCATCGAAGGAGTCTGGGGCGTGCGGGGCACGACTTCTACGCCCGGGATGTCGCTCAACGCGGCGGCGATGGCGAGAGCGTGCTCGTAGTAGCGCGGCATCAGTGGTAGCCGTCTTCTCATCGCTCCCAGGGCGGAGGCGGCCAGCGGCCACAGCGTCCAGAGCGTTCCGCCGTGCCGGTGACGCCACACCCGGGCCTCGGCGATCACGTCTTCTTCGCCGGCTAGACAACTCCCGCTTAGGCCCCCGAGACCCTTGTAGAACGAAACGTAGACCGTGTCGAATAGGGCTGCGATCTCTCGCAAGCCCTTGCCGTAATAGGGCGTGCATTCCCATAAACGCGCTCCATCGAGGTGGAGGGCGATCCCGCGCTCTCGAATGAGCGCCACTTGTTGTGTCAGGTCGGACCAGTCGGGGAGTTGGCCCCCGATCTCGCGTTGCGGCAACTCAAACAGGAAGGCTCCCAGTGGGTCGACGACGGATGCGATGTCATCCGCGGTCAACAGTTTGCTGCGTCCTCCGACCGGGACCGCAACCAGCCCCTGCAAGCGGTCGTAGGCATTGTCCTCGTGCAATAGGAGATGCGAGGTTGGGTGACAACCAAACGAAAGTAGCTTTCGTCGGTCGCAATGTATGCGAAGAGCGATCTGTTGGGCCATGGTGCCGCTCGGCATGAAGGCGACCGCCGGTTTTCCGAGTAACCCGGCCACCTCCGCCTCAAGCGTCGTTACCGCTCCGCCATCGCCATAGGTATCGACGGCATCACCGGGAACTAGCTCATCGAGGAAGGCCGAGGGCGGACGAATCCCATGCAGGTTCAGGGCACGATCACAGCTTGCGCGCAGGTCCTGAAGGTCCTTATTCACCGGCTTATTGTCGCGGCAAATCAGTTCGTTTGTTTCTGTGGCTAGCGGCCGGCAGCCATGCGCGCGAACCTGATGATCTGGCGGTGACTCAGCGGCGGTGACTCGTATCCGAGCGAGATGATGTGCCTGTATTGACCGCGTATGAAGCTGACCTGTTCGAACAGCCCGACGTTTGCCTTGGTCAACTGAAGCCCGATCCCCGTAGTCGTACCGCCTTCGGACAGAGGGAGGTCCGCTCTCCAGGACGCGCTCGCGTACTGGCAGATCGCGCGGAGGAGGATCTTCTCGTACGCCTCTGCTGCCCGTGGAGAAAGGAACCCATAGACGAAATGCGTGAGGATCTGTCCCGAGGGGAGCTTCCACTTCCGCATCACGACGCCCGTGTACCCGAGCTCCTCCAGGACCGCAAGGCGAGCGGGGTTTTCGTCTGCCGGCTGAGTGAGATCTATCACCGCCTCGTCTGCGATCAGCTTTATCCCGGGCCCCGGGTGGCGAAGGAGCTCGGACGAGTTCACATTCCAAGCCTGTTGGAGGGGGATGGGGGTCGGCTCCGGCACGGGGTGGCCCGGCTCATCGGCCAAGACCTCGGTGAGTGCGTCTACCCGACCGCAGTGGTCATCCAGAGGGGGAAGGACGCTTTCGAAGAGAGCTCCCGGTAGGGGGTGCACGGGGATCCCGCAGACGGAGTAGATGAAGTCGGCGACCTGGGCGTTTGCCGTGACCTGCTCATCTGACTGAGTAGCGACCGCCAACTCGCGCTCAGGTGTCTGGAACCTGTAGTCATTAGCTCGAATCGTCGCGAGGACCATTTGCAGACTTTCGATCGCGCTATCGAATTGCACGACGAGTTCCCCCGGTGCGTTACCGCGCAGGGTCTCGAGCGCACCGCCCAGCTCCTGGGCGGCCACGTCGAGAACCTCTGCGTCTACGCGACTTCCAGCGAAGCCCGGCCGCAGCATGCCCAGCCACGGCTTGTAATTGTCTTTGACCGTTTCACAGATCTTTGCCTGTTTGTTCCAGGGACCGACCGACGCGGAAGGGCTGGGGGTCGATGGAGGTGATTGCGAGACCGCCGAGGGGTCCTCACCACAACCGGCGAGAAAGGACAGAGCAACCAAAGACCCGATCACCCGCCGCACCAGTTGAGACCCCATCTAGGGTAAATCGGCAATATCGGACACCCAGTTTAGCGGCGGAGAGGGGAGAATCGTGCGCCTATAAGTCGATGATTCCCGATATATAGCCCACTTGTGTCACTCAGCGCTTAGGCACTACCACGGTACGCGATTACGTAGAACTGCGTAATCCAACCCCCTATCTCCCCTTCTGTCCGAGGTTCAGCATTCAAAGCATCGGGCGGCGGCGCGCTGCCCCGAGTGTTGAGGGAGGGACGAATGCAGGACAAAGGTGTAAGCGGGAGAAGGATGACGGCGGTGGCATGCGTCATGACGTTGGCTGTGGCCGGCGTCCTGGCGATGGCGGCGGAGGCAGCACCGGCCACCGTGAACCAGCACTTGAAGGTGAAAGTGCACGCGTCGATCAACGTCCACGACATAAGTTGCACGAACACCGGCACGTGGATCGTGATCGACGGGACGCTGACCTTCGACGGGCTCGGCATCACGGCCACGTTCCAGAACAACTTGAAGGGCACGCACACCGCTACCGCAGCGGGGGCGGCCACCTTTGAGGTAACGCCGGCAGGCGGGCACCTCGAGGTTCCCAAGCAGGGCTCTCAGTTCGGCGTCGGTGGTAACCCGCACATGTCGTTCCAGTTCTGGGAAGAGGGCCAGACCAGCCCATCCGGTGGCTGGATGACGCACGAGCCCATCACCGACCGCATCTACCTCGGCCGCTGCGTCCAGGGCTCGACTCAGCACGTGGAGAAGGACCTCTACCTGGACGGCGACGCTTCGGCCATCGCCGAGGGACTGGACTGCACGAACAGGGGGAGCTCGATCGGTCTCACCGGTAACGAGGACACGGAGGACGCGAACGGGACGCTGTTCCTAGACAACAACAAGAACTTCGTGGTCCACGAGTCGGCAACTGCTGCGCACATGGACGTCGACTTCGGTACGGGTCTGCACGTCAGAAAGGGCGGAAACGTGAACGGCGCCGGCGGCAACCCGTTCATCTGGTTGCAGTTCAAGAACAAGCACGTGGGGTCTGACGACACCAACGCCAGCGATCAGTTCTACGTTGGAAGGTGCCAGGAGCTCAGAAAGAACTAACCCGTATCCCGGCCACGCTGGAGGGGCAGGTGAAGGCCGCCTTCCCCTCCTAGCGGGGTTTGGGACGAGACGTCGCTTTGATTCCGAGGGGTCCCGGTTTTCCGGGGCCTCTCTTTCTCTGACTAGCTGCGGATCAGTTGGAGAGGTTGAACCCCACGTAGTTGCGGCCGATCTTGAGGTTCTTCTCTTGGTTGCCGCTGGCGTCGCGACCGCGCGCCCATAAGAGGTAGTTCGCGATCGGAGAGTCATCCGTGGAAGACGCGAGGTGAGCCGGCGCTCGGAAGGACCACGACTTCGTTCCGGAGGCCTTCAACCAGATCCGCTTGTTGCAACCGCGGGCTACGAACTTAGACCCGTTCCAGAAACGGCAGTCGCCGTTGGTGAGGTACTTGGCGAAGGAGACCTCGACGCGCGACGCGTCCGAGGATGAGGTTCCCGTGTAGGTCCTTAGCTTGTCGCTGTCGTACGTGACCCCGTGCGCCGGTTGGAGGATCTTGGTGACGGGCGCAGCCACGTCGCCGACCTTGAACGACCACTCCGTGGTGGTGATGCCGTGGGTGATCGATACGTCGTAAGTCGCGCCGGACTGCAGGGGCGAGCGGGGGATCAGCACGATCGCGTTCCTGTTGCTGAGGACCGCTCGAGCGTCTTGCTGCACGCTGAGGTTCGGGTTGATGTACGTGGTCCCGTCGTAGATGCAGTGGGGCAGCTCGCCTCCGCCGGCCTTGCTGAAGGACGAGTCGACGACGACGGAGGGGCTCTTCAACTGGAGCATGACGGGTGCTCCCGTCGGCGCGCTGTAACCGGCACAGGGACTCAGAGGATCCGGCGTCTCGCCCCCCTTGTACTTGGAGAGGTAGGTGGTCTTGTTCGCGCCCGGGTACTTGATCGGGTAGACGAGACCCGAAGGAGCGGTCCCTCTCCCTCGGAGAACGTCGAGAGCCGCACCGAATTCGAACGAGGGATCGTGACCCTGCTCCCGAAAGGCGCCGTACCCGACCTGCTTCAGGCGAGGGTCGATGATCCCTATCCCGTGGAACGGCCCGACCATCCAACTCTCGATCGCCGCGCGATGGCTCATCGTGTAGGAGCCCCGGGTGAGGTTGCTGTTCTCGGCCGCTGTCTTTCCGGCCTGGGTGAAGAAGCTGAGTCCGGGGTCTTCCGTGTGACCCATCATCTGGTTCTTCACCATGTACTTCGCGTGCAGACGGTCGTCCTCGCTGAGCGAGGCGTTCTCTGTCACCGGGGGAAGGCCGGCGAGTGAGCGGTAGTGATTGACGACCGAGAGCCAACCGGAGGGAACGGGCTCTGCGGAGCCGAGCGATGAGGTCGCCGTCCCAAGGAGGGAGTCGGTGGTCGATCCCGCCAGCGATACGAGATTCGAGGGATGTACCTCGGCCGACGCCTGGCTGGACAACCCCAGGACGAGAAGGCACGAGAGCGCGCTGAAGGCAGCCAGGGCTCTCTTGCCGATCGAGTGACGCCGGTCCAAGCAGGTCTCCCAGATAGGAGGCATCCGCGCGATGCCCGGACGCCATGAACGCTTCGACCATCTTTGTCCGCATTCGCCCGCCGGGCCATACGCAATAAGAACTAGGTGGCTTGGGGGGGCAGTGCTAGGCGGGGCCTCTCTAGGCCGGAGGGGCGGGGGGCTGCTGCTTGGCCTGGCTCCAGCGCTGGATGCCTCCGGAGGAGAACACCGTGAGCCTGCAGTGCTCGCACTGCCAGCGGGGCCCGTAATCCGGCATCCTGATCTCGAACATCGGACGCCGGCACTCGGGGCACGGCTTGTCCGAGATGATCTTCTTCTCCTCCCGGTCGCGGCGCTCGATCTTCGCCACGGTCCGCTGCCACCTGTGGATCTCCCCGTCGAGCGTCTGGGGACCGACCGTGCAGAATTCGCAGTACCAGATGGGCCCGAAGCCGGGCAGCTCGGTGGCCGCCATCGTCACGTGGCAGGTCGGGCAGGACTTGGTCGGCAAGGAGCTCATCTTCAGATTCTCGGCTCTTGGGCCAACGAGTTTGAGGCCTCGTCCGAGGCATCGTCGTCGTCATCGTCGAGGGACAGCGCATCGGTCTCGAGCGTCTCTGCCCCCAGTGTCTCTGCCCCCAGCACCGGCGGCGGCGGGACCGCTGGTTGTTCAGGCTCGCTCATCTCCTGAGGCTCGAGGGCGCGGAGCTGGGACGTGAGGCCGTCGAGTCTGACGCGGAGCGAGCGAAGCTCCTCGCGCGCCTCGATCTCCATCTTCTCGAGCTGCGCGACCGTTTCGGCTGCCTCCTCGATCCTCTGCGAGGCCTCCTTCTCCGCCGCGACTCTGATCTCGTTCGCCTGAGCTTCCACCGCCTTCATCGTCGCCTCGGAGTCCTCGGTGGATCGCTCGAGGAGCTTGGCGGCGTCCTGTTCGGCCGCTCGCCTCGTCGATTCCGCGGAGTCCTTGGCGTGCTGCAGGAGATCTCCCATCTCCTCGCCCAGGCTGCGATACGGCTTCTGGGCTCCGGCGCGGACCGCCTGTACCTCGTTGACCGCGGCCTCGAAGGCTGCGGCGACCTCCTG
>JAXDJL010000282.1:0-6754 GCA_034665685.1 Actinomycetota bacterium
AGGAGAAGGGGCTCTCACCGAAGGAGTGGGCGGATCAGATGGTGCCCCAGTGGCAGGAGGTCTGGGCGGCCCTCGACATCTCGAACGACGACTTCATCAGGACGACCGAGGAGCGTCACGAGAAGCCGGTCCAGAAGTTCGTCCAAGCCCTCTACGACAAGGGCGAGATCTATCTCGGTCAGTACGAGGGCCTCTATTGCGTGGGCTGCGAGGAGTTCAAGCAGCCGGACGACCTCGTCGACGGGAAGTGCCCACTGCACGATGTCGAGCCCGAGGTCGTCAAAGAAGAGAACTACTTCTTCCGGCTGTCCAACTATGCCGACAGGCTGATCGAGTGGTACGAGTCCGACGGCGACCCTGTCGTTCCGGAGAGTCGCAGGAACGAGGTGCTTGGGAAGGTTCGATTGGGTCTCGACGACCTGTCGATGTCGCGCGTGAGCTTCGAGTGGGGCATCCCTATCCCGTGGGACGAACGTCACGTCATCTACGTGTGGATCGACGCGCTCCAGAACTACATCACAGCGGTCGGTTACGGAAGCGACGAGGAGAGGTTCAACGAGATCTGGCCGGCCGACATCCACATCATCGGTAAGGACATCCTCTGGTTCCATTCGGTGATCTGGCCGGCGATGTTGATGGCCTTGGACCTCCCGTTGCCGCGCAAGGTGTTCGCGCACGGGTTCCTGCAGATCGGGGGCCAGAAGATGTCGAAGTCGCGCCTCACGGGAATCTCGCCGCACGATCTCGTGGCCGCGTTCGGGTCCGACGGCTATCGCTACTACTTCATGCGCGATATCTCGTTCGGCCTCGACGGCAATTTCTCGTGGGAGGCGATGGTCGCGCGCTACAACTCCGACCTCGCAAACGATCTGGGGAACCTGGCGTCGCGCGTTCTCTCGATGGTGCGGAAGTACCTCGGCGGCGTGGTCCCTCCGGCACCGGACGACGATGAGTTGACGGACGCGGATCGTCAGCTGATCGCGTCCCAGGCCGAGGCGTTCTCCGGGATGGAACGCGCCATAGATGAGATCGCACCTCATGAAGCGTTGAAAGCGTGCTGGGCCTTCGTGCGGAAGGCGAACGCCTACGTGGAAGAGGTCGCTCCTTGGGCACTTGCCAAAGACGAACAGAACCGCCGCCGCCTCGAGGTCGTTCTCTACGAATTGACGGAGTCTCTCCGCCAGCTGGCGCTGATGGTTTGTCCGATCATCCCGCGCGCCGCGCAGGAGCTATGGGGTCGTCTGGGACAGGCAGGGCAGGTCGCCGAGCTGTCCTATCCGGAGCTCGGGCGTTGGGGCCTCCTCACCGGCGGCACCGCCACGTCGACGGGGGATCCCTTGTTCCCTCGCCTGGAGGAAGAGGAAGCATCGGCGTAGCCGGTAGCTAGTCTGGGCCGATGTGGTTCGACACGCACTGTCACCTGTACGACCTGGACGACCCCGAGAGTGCTGTGGAGCGGGCCCGGGAAGCGGGCGTCTTCGACATGGTCGTGCTCGGCGTCGACGCGGAGCAGAGCAAGAAGGCGGTGGACCTGACGCGGCTGGAGGGCGTTTGGGCGGGGGCCGCGGTTCACCCGACGTCCGCCAAGGGGTGGGAGGACTCGTGGGCGGACGACATCGATGCGCTGCTCGGAAACGAGCGCGTGGTTGCCGTGGGCGAGACCGGGATCGACCTTCACTGGGACACGTCCTATCTGGAGGATCAAACGAGAGCGTTCGAGAAGCACATCGAGCTTGCGAAGAAACACGGCAAGGCCCTCGTGATCCACACGCGGAAGTCGTTCGCCGAGGCCGCCTCGATCCTCGAGGGAGTGGGACCGCCTCCCAAGCTGGTCTTTCATTGCTGGTCGGGGAGCGAAGACGAGGCGAAGCGCGCGCTGGAGCTCGGCTCGATGATCTCTTTCGCCGGGAACGTTTCGTTCAAGAATGCTGAGGACCTGAGGGAGGTCGCGCGGACCGTCCCAGCGGTGCATCTGCTGGTCGAAACCGATGCGCCCTACCTCGCGCCCGTGCCCCATCGCGGGAAGACGAACGAGCCGGCCTTCGTCGTCAACGTGGGCGTCGCGGTCGCGGAAGCGCGGGGCGAGACCCTGGAGGCGATCGCCGAGGTAACGACCGCCAACGCCCAACGGCTGTTCGGACTTGATTGAGTTGGCGGGTCCGGAGCTGTTGGGAGCGCGGAAGGTACGCGAGCTACTGGATCGTCATGACATCCGTCCCACGAAGAGCTTGGGGCAGAACTTCGTCGTCGACCCGAACACGATCAGGAAGACGCTGGCCGCGGCCGGCATCCAACCGTCCGACCACGTGCTCGAGATAGGGGCGGGCGCCGGTTCGCTGACGCTCGGGCTGGCCGCGGGAGCGAGGAAGGTCACTGCCGTCGAGGTCGACCCCCGTCTGATCCCTCTCCTCGCGGAGGTGATGCGAGACGTGCCCAATGTCGAGGTGGTGCACGAAGATGCTCTCGGCTTCGACCCCGGATCGGTCGGCGCCGACTCCGTCGTCGCGAACCTGCCCTACAACATCGCGACCCTCGTCGTGCTGCGCGTGCTCGAGCTCGCTTCGACCGTTCGCTCCCTCACAGTTATGACGCAGCGCGAGGTCGGGGAGAGACTCTCCGCTGCACCGGGCACGAAGATCTACGGACAGACGAGCGTGATGGTCGCCTATTACGGCGAGGCGCGCGTTGCCACGACCGTTTCCCGGCGTGCGTTCTGGCCGGTCCCCGGAGTCGATTCGGTGATCGTCAGGATCGACAGGAAGGAGCCGCCGGCCGTCGACCGGGAGCTTCTGTTCAAGGTGATCCGGGCAGCCTTCGCGCAACGGAGGAAGACCCTGCGACAGACCCTGTCCATTGTCGCCGGTTCGCCCGCGTTGGCGCAAGAGCTGCTCGAGCGGATCGACATCTCCCACAGTGCGCGGGCGGAGGAGTTAGGTCTCGACGACTTCGTTTCGATAGCGCGGGCACTGGACGCCGTCGGGTCGCGATGATGTCGGCAACCGGCGTGCGCGCGAACGCGAAGGTCAACCTGTGGTTGCGCATCGAAGGCAGACGCATGGATGGGTTCCACGACATCGAGACCGTCTTCCAGAGCGTCGGTCTCGCGGACGAGCTCGAGTTCGCAGGCGTCCCGAGGGACGTCTCCGTCGAGATGGTCTACGACGGGCTGAGTGCGGAACAGGCCCCCTCACCGGATGACAACCTCGTCGCGCGCGCGGCGGCGGCCCTGCGAGCCAGCGCAGACGGGGATCCGGGAGCGCGCGTCAAGGTTACGAAGCGGATCCCTATCGGTGGGGGTCTCGGCGGGGGCAGCGCGGACGCTGCTGCAACATTGGTATCTCTGAACGACCTATGGAACGTCGGGTTGTCGCAGACCGAGCTGATGGAGCTCGCCTCGACGATCGGCAGCGACACCGCCTTCTGCATCGCCGGCGGCGCGGCCATCGGCGAGGGACGGGGAGAGAGGCTCACGCTGCTCGACGATCATCCGCCCTTGGCTCTCGTCTTGGGGCTCTCACGGTCGCCGCTCCTCACGGGAGATGTCTACGCGCGCGCCGAGGCGATGCCCGGCGGAGGCGGAGAGGTGAACGAGATGGTGGACGCTCTGGAATCGGGTGACGCGGAGGCCGTGGCCGCCCTGCTGCGGAACGACCTGGAGCCCGCAGCCTTCTCCCTCAGGCCCGAGCTCGAGGCGAAGAAGGCGGAGCTCGTCGCAGCAGGTGCCCTGGGCGCTCTGGTTAGTGGCTCGGGCCCCACGGTCTTCGGGCTGTGCTTCGACCTCGAGGACGCATATCTGGTTGAGAGGCGGTGCCGGGACGCCGGGATCTTCGATCGGGTCGAGGTGGCCGAGACGCGACCCTCCTGTGTCGAGTATCCGTAGGATGGGCCGGCCGGCGCTGCACCACTGATGCCCCGTGGGGTAATGGCAGCCCGAAGGATTTTGGTTCCTTAAGTTCTGGTTCGAATCCAGGCGGGGCAGCGACAAAGGGCGAAGAGGCCGGGGGTGAGGAGATGCCGAACACCGAGAAGCAACCTTCGGGGGAGGAGAGCGTCGCCGCGATCGTGCTCGCCGCGGGCGAGGGCAAGCGCCTCTTGTCCGACCTCCCGAAGGTGCTGCACGTGGCCGCGGGGCGGCCGCTCCTCGTTCACGCCCTGGCGGCCCTCGAGGATCTTCCTCTGTCCGATCGAGTGATCGTGGCCTCCACGCGCCGGGCCGAGGTCGAGAAGGTCGTGTCTGACAGCGATCTGGCCGGGCGGATCTCGTACGTGGTCCAAGACCCGCCGCGCGGAACCGGCGATGCGGTGCGCGTGGCGCTGGATACCCTCCCCGCGTCGGCGCGCACGGTCCTCGTAACCCAAGGCGACAGTCCCGCGATCACCTCGGCCACGCTGCGGGCCATGCTCGAGGATCATCTGCGGGATGGCGCTGCCGCCACGATCCTGACGACGCATCCGCCCGACCCGGCCGGACTGGGGCGCGTCGTCCGGGGGCCGGGCGGAGATGTCTCGAAGGTCGTCGAGGAGCGCGATGCGACTCCCGACGAATGTGCGATCGGCGAAGTCAACGCCGGCTTCTACGTCTTCGATGTCGCACCGCTGCGCGAGGCCCTCGGCAGGTTGAGCAACTCCAACGCGCAAGGCGAGTACTACCTGACGGACGTGGTCGGCCTCCTCAGCGCGAACGGGGGAACGGTGCGCGCCTTCAAAGGCGACTGGCACGAGACGGCGGGTGTGAACACGCGCTCGCAGCTCTCGGAGGTGGGCGTCCTCCTGCGATTGCGTGCGGCGCTTAGATGGATGGAGGCCGGCGTCACGATCGTCGACCCAACCTCCACCTTCATCGACCCTTCCGTGACGATCGGCCGCGACGCGACGATCCATCCCTTCACCTTCCTCGAAGGCTCGACGACCATCGGCGAGGGAGCGGAAATCGGTCCCCAAGCCAAGATCGTCGACACCTCGGTCGGCGCGAGAGCAACCGTCAGCTTCTCGGTCGTGCGCGAGTCGGAGATCGGAGACGAAGCCGCGGTCGGCCCCTTCGCGTCGGTGCGGCCCGGCACCCGGCTGGCACGCGGCGCCAAGCTGGGAACGTTCGTCGAGAGCAAGAACACGTCGCTGGGTGAGGACAGCAAGGCGAACCACCTCGCCTACCTAGGAGATGCAGAGATAGGGACGGGCGTGAACGTGGGGGCCGGAACGATCACCTGCAACTGGGACGGGCAGAAGAAACACAAGACGGTGATCGACGACGACGCCTACATCGCCTCCGACACGATGTTGGTGGCGCCGGTTCGGGTGGGGAAGCGCGCGGCGACAGGGGCCGGATCGGTCGTGCGCGACGACGTGCCGGACGACGCTCTCGCCGTTGGAGTGCCCGCCCGCATCATCGAGGGACAGGGAAACAAGATGGGCCGGAAGGGTTCCTCGGACGAGCCCGATACCGACGAAGTTCGAGAGAAGTAACCACTCCGGCGCCTTCCGTCCCTTAGGCTGGAGGGGCGCAGCGGACGGAACGAAAGGCTGAGGTAGTGCAGCTACCCACTCACAAGCGGCTGATGATCTTCTCCGGCACCGCGCACCCCGAACTCGCGGAGGAAGTCGCCAACCATCTCGGGATGAAGCTGGGCTACGTCGAGATCGCGGAGTTTGCGAATACCGAGACTTATGTCCGTTTTTCCGAGTCGGTGCGCGGCTGTGACGCTTTCGTTATCCAGGCGATCTCCGACCCCGTAGACCACCACATCCTCCAGCACCTGATCATGATCGACGCGCTGAAGAGGGCGTCGGCCAAGCGGATAACCGCGGTGGCGCCCTTCTATCCGTACTCCCGCCAGGATCGCAAGGCGCGGTCTCGTGAGCCGATCACCGCCAAGCTTCTCGCGGACTTCTACGAGGCCGCAGGCGCCGACCGCGTGCTCTCGGTCGACCTGCACACCGGACAGATCCAGGGTTTCTTCGACGTCCCGTTCGATCACCTGACCGCGTTGCCATTGCTCGCAGATCATTTCGCCCCCCGGTTGACCGACGACTACGTGATCGTGTCTCCCGACGCGGGTGGCGTTCGTCTCGCCGACAAGTGGGTCCAGCACCTGTCCGAGTTCCACAACAAGCACGGCCAGGTCGCCTTCCTCCACAAGCGGCGCCGCAAGGACAAGCGGAACGTGAGCGAGACGCTCGCCGTCGTTGGTGAGGTCAATGGAAAGGTCTGCATCATCGTCGACGACATGATCGACACGGCGGGGACGCTGGCGAGCGGAGCCGAGTCGCTCATCGACGCGGGGGCCAAAGAGGTCCACGCCGCGGCCACGCACGCGCTCCTGTCGGGCCCCGCGGTCGATCGCATCAAGAACGCCCCGATCCAGCAGCTGGTCGTGACGAACACGCTTCCGATCCCGAGCGAGAAGCAACTCGACAAGCTCGAGGTGCTGTCGATCGCTCCGACTATCGCGCAGACGATCAAAGCCGTATTCGAAGAGGAGTCCGTCTCGGAGCTATTCCACGGAGAGAACCAGCCCTAGGCTCGTTCCAGGCTCCTGTCGCTCGGCGACGGTTCGTAATTCCTCGTCGCGGTCCTCACTCGACTCGTCGCTCCGCTCCTCGCTCGCTGCGGAGGCTTCCTCGGAACAACGAACCGTCACCTCGCTCGTGCTGCCGCGTCCCTCCGGGGGCTGGGGCACCTCGGTCGCTCCGTCGCTGCGCTCCTTTTCTCGCCGAGGGAGAAAGCCTTGCGCGACCTCCCCGGGTCGCTCCGTCG
>JAXDJL010000283.1:0-5742 GCA_034665685.1 Actinomycetota bacterium
GTTGCCCTTGCGGATCAGCTCCTCGAGGAGCTCCTTGCCTCGAGCGTGGCGAAGATTGAGGCTGATCGCCCGCTTGCCGGCGTTGACCTCGTTGAAGCAGCCGCTCCGGTTCGGGCTCTCGGCGGGAGGGAGCAGCATGGGCCCGGTCGCGGCGTCGCGCTCCGCACGTCCCCCCGGCGGTGCGGGTGCTCCCGTCCAGCGTGACTGGTCGAGCCGGTCACGATGCTCGACCTTGATCACGTTGGCTCCCTGGGATGCGAGGAAGCGGCCTGCGCCGCCACTTGCGAGGATCCAGCCGAGGTCGACGACGAGGACATCCGCGAGGGCGAACGGGCGGCCATGCTTGCTGACGGATTGGTCCGCGAGCGCCGGCGCGGGCTCGCGCACCCGTATCGGCGCTGCTCGTTGTGCCCTCCCCCCAAGGACTTCGTCGGTGTGCTCCCCGAGGAGCGGCGCGCGAGGGCCCTGTCGCCAGGGAACTTCCGGGCAGACCCACTTGGCGCCGATCTCCGTGAACGTGCGCTGGAGCTCAGGGTGGTCGACCTCGACGAATGAGCCGCGAATTCGCCAATGTTCGTCGTCGGCGTTCTCCTCCGGCTTCCTGACGGGAGCCCAGGTTTGATTCAGCTCCTGGGCCTCGAGCCAGAGATCGCGGGAGAACATGAAGCGTCCGACGAGCCGTCCGAGCAAGTCGCCCACGTGCATGTCGACCTTCGGGTCGGTGATGACCGCAGGGTCGTTGTAGCGCTCGTCCTTCAGGTCGTCGGCCATCCCGTATCGGTCGAGGAGCGCGACGACGCCGCGGAAGGGCTCCATGCCTCCACCGAGATATGTCCGGTATGTCGCGAGCCACCGCCCGTCCTTGGTCATCGAGATCGTGGGCGGCCGCGGGTTGAACAACGAGTGGCGTGCCGTGCGGCGGTAGTGCGGCAGTCGCCCGTACACCCAGTTCGGCAGATCGAGCTCGGTTTGCTGCGCAACCGCGCCGTGGACGCTGGTCGACAGGAGCTGTCCGAGGCCGCCGGACTGTCGGTAGTACAGCGCTCCGAGCAGGGCGATCACTGTCATCTCGCCGGTGATCTGGTAGGCCTGCCACATTTGCGGGGCAACGGGAGGCGTCTCGTAGACCCCGTCCGGATCGGGGTCGTACCCGTTGTTCATGACGACGCCGCCGAGCGCCAGATGGATCAGGTCGGAGCCCTTGTGGCGCGACCAGGGCCCCGTAGCCCCGAACGGTGAGATCCGAGCCATGATCAAGCCGATGTTCAGCTGCGAAAGCTCTTCGTAGCCGATCTTGCGCTCGGAGAGGTAGCCGGCGGGACGGGTGTCGATGATCACATCGGTGTCGCGGGCGAGGTCGCGGAAACGCTCCTGGTCCTCCTCTCGATCGAGATCGAGAACGACGCTCTGCTTGCCGAAGTTGTAGTGCCAGAAGTAGAGACTGCGATCCGGATGCTCGGAGTCGTCGAGGAAGGGGCCGATCCGTCTCGTCCGCTCGCCGTCGGGCGGCTCGATCTTGATCACCTCGGCCCCTAGGCCGGCGAGCACCTTTCCGCAGTACTCGCCCAGTTCGTCCGCGAGCTCGAGGACGCGGACTCCTGACAGGAACGAGTCTGTGCCGTCGGCCTGCGCACGCTCACTCAACGGACAGCGCCTGGCACGTCGGTGTCTTGGGCGCGGTCGGCGATGCTGAACGAATATCGTATATTGCCGCGCTGGTCAAGCAACGATGGTCTCATCGGGTGTGCGGGACGGTGACCGTCGATTGCTCAAGGATGCATCTAGCAATGGCCTCACGGGTGGCAAACCACACGTCGCTATGGCCTTTGGCGTACTCGATGCACTGGTCGAGAGCCCATACCCCGAGGGGACGGCCGAACACGCTGGCGTGGACCGCAGCTGCGACGACCTGGCCGCCCTCCGCGTGGAGGATATCGAACGTTCGCGCGAACGCCTCGACGAAGGCCGATGGGGGGTTGAACGTGTGCGCGTACCAGAAGTAGTCGTTGACGTCCCATGGCACGGACATGCGGACGAGTCGGCGCCCAGCCACGTCGAGGACGTCGCCCGAGTCGTTGTTTGCGTAGTCGCCCTGGTAAAGGAACCCTTCTTCTGCGAGGACCTCGATGGTCTCGGAGAGGAAGCTTGCGCCCGGGCTGACCCACCCGACGGGCCGTACTCCCGTTGCGGCTTCGACCGCGGTAAGGCACCGGCGAATCGTCCGCCGAAGCTCTTCTCGGTCGAGCCGGTACGAGCGGACGTCCTGGCCCCACGAATGCAGGCAGATCTCGCGCTCGACGGTGCCGTGCGCGAAAGCGTCGGCGATTTCCGGGTGGCGCTCGGCTGCGATGCCGCTGAAAACTCCGGTCCCGGTGATTTCGTGCCGGTCGAGGAGTCCGATCAGGCGCCACATGCCGACCTCCGCGCCGTACGACTCCATCGACTCGGCGAGGACATCGCGCTCGCCCGTCGCGAGGATGTCGGGCGGGAGTGCAGGCACGATTGTCGATCCGTGCCCTTCGATGGTCTGCCCTGCCGCCTCGGCCGAAATCTCGAACGGCACCTGCATCACGACCGCGATCCGTGCTCCGTTCGGCCACTGATAGCGGGGCAGTCGCTTCAGGTATTCGGGCTCAGGCTCCACCCGTCTCCTCCTCTGTCCGTGGTTGCGGCGAGCTCCCCTTGCGCTCGAACGCATCGGCGCCGGGGCCGACGGCTCGAAGCTTGTGCTTCTCGATCTTGTTCGTCTGCGTGCGCGGAAGCGGCTCGTCGACGATGCGGAGGTACCGCGGTACCCAGAAGTAGGGCATGTTCTCCTCGCAGTACGCGAAGAGAGCTTCCGGCGTGGGGTTCGAGCCCGGACGGGGATGGACGACGGCGAGGACATCCTCGTCGGTCAGCTCCGACGGAACGGGGACGGCCGCGGACTCGAGCACGTCTGGGTGGGCGTTGAGCACGACCTCGATCTCCTGGCTCGAGATGTTCTCGCCCCTGCGGCGGATCGCGTCCTTCGCACGGTCGACGAAGTAGAAGAAGCCGTCCACATCCATTCGGGCGAGATCGCCGGTATGCAGCCAGAGGTTGCGGAACCGCTCGAGCGTCTCCTCGGGCATCTTGTGGTAGCCGAGCATCGTCGTGTTCGCACGTTGGGGCCGGATCACGATCTCGCCGACGGCTCCAACGGGCACCGGCTCGTCGTCCTCGTCGACGAGCTGCACCTCATAGCCGGGTAGCGCCTTGCCGCAAGAGCCGACGCGCCGTTCGCTCGGCAGGTTGGAGAGGGGGATCCCGGCTTCGGTGAGACCGTAGCCCTCGACGAGCGTCACCCCGAACCGCGCCTCGAACGTGTCGATCTGGTCGTGTGGGGCGCCTGCACCCCAACCCAGCCGGAGCTGGTGATCTCGATCGCGCGGTCCCGGGCGCTGCTTGCCCAGGATCGCGATCATGACCCCCAGGTAGTTGAACTGGGTTGCCTCGTATGCGCGCACCTCGTCCCAGAACCCACTTGCGCTGAACCGTTTCCCGAGCGCCACCTGTGCGCCTGCGAGCAACGCCGGCACGACGGTCAGGTACTTGGCGTTGCCGTGGAACAACGGCAGGCACGTGTAGAGGACGTCGGACGTGTCGATCCCGCGTAGGTCGACCATGTCTGCCCCGGTCTGCACGATGCGGTTGTGGGAGATGAGAACACCTTTCGACCGACCCGTGGTGCCGCTGGTGTACGAGATCTGCGCGACGTCTGTCGGAGCCACGGCACAGTCGGGAACGCTGTCGCCTGCCAGGTCTCGGAAGTCGCTCCAGACAGTGAGATCGATGTGGCCCGAGCGGCGCGCTCGGGGCTCGCCGCCGACCACGACGACGTGGCGCAACTGCGTCAGATCATTGGAGTGCGCGAGCACCTGCTCGAGGTAGTCGATCTGGCAGATGAGCACTCGCGCGTCGCTGTGGGCCAGCACGTAGCGCAGGATCTCGCCTTTGAACGCGTTGTTGACGGAGACCTCGATCGCGCCGATGCGACTGGCGCCGAACCACGCCGCGAGGTACTCGGGTCGATTGTCCAGCATGATCGCGACGGCATCACCCTTGGCGACACCGGCTGCGAGGAGTGCACCGGCGACGCGGTCGGCATCGCGGCAGAGCGCGGCGTAGGTCACCGTCTCTCCGTCCCAGCTCAGGAAGGGCCGGTCGTTCCAGCGGGCTCCGGCGAGTGCGAGTACCGATGCGAGAGTTGACGAGTGGACGCCGGGCTGGAGGACCGCCTCAGAAGGCATTGGTCTGCCGGTACTCGCCGTAGACCGCCCCGAGCGCCCGGCAGGCTTCCCCGACCGTGGCGCGAGCCTTCACTGCCGCAGTCAACGACGGGATCGTGTTCACTCCTGAGGCCGCCGCGGCGGTGACCTCCCGCAGCGCCGCGTCCACCGCCGTTTGATCGCGGGCGGCTCTGGTGGCGGTGAGATGTTCGACCTGCCGCTCGGCTGCCCCCGGCGACCCCGCGAAGACCGCGATCCGGGTTGGCTCGTCCTCGCGGAAACGGTTGACCCCGACTACGATCTTCTCCTCGGCCTCGAGCGCGGCCTGCCAGCGGAACGCGGACTCGGTGAGGGCACGGGAGAAGTACCCGTTCTCGATCGCGCCGACGGCCCCACCCTGCTCGTCGATGCGCGCAAGCTCTCGGGTGACGTCCGCTTCGATCCGGTCGGTCATCGCCTCGATGACGTACGACCCGCCGAAGGGATCCGCCGTCGCGGCGACGCCGCTCTCGTAGGCGACAATTTGCTGTGTTCGCAGCGCGAGCTTGGACGAGGCCTCCGTGGGAAGGCCCATACCCTCGTCGTAGGACGCCGTCGCCATGGTCTGGACCCCGCCCAGCGCGGCCGCCAGAGCCTCGATCGTCACGCGAACGACGTTGTTCAGAGGCTGCTGTGTGGTCAGGGAGCTGCCGCCGCACCAGACAAAGATCTTGAGTTTTTGCACCTCCTCGTCGCGCGAGCCGAAGCGGTCCCGCAGGAGCTTCGCCCAGATCCTGCGTGCGGCCCGGAGCTTGGCCACCTCCTCCAGGAGATCTGTGTGCACGTAGACGAAGAGGTAGAACTGCTGGGCGAAGCCGTCGATCGGGAGTCCCCGGCTCAACACCTCCTCCACGTAGGCGATCGCGTCCGCGAATGCGAAGGCGAGCTCCTGCACTGCAGTCCCGCCCGCCTCGCGATAGTGCGCCCCGCAGAACTGGATGCCGTTCCACTCGGGCAGCTCACGCGCGCAGTACTCGATCACGTCGCATGAGAGCTTCAAGGAGGCGGCGGGCGGATAGATCCATGCCCCGCGTGCGGGGAACTCCTTCAGCGAGTCGTTCTGCAGCAACACACGAAAGCTGCGCGGCGAGATGCCGTGTTCCTCGGCGAACGCAATGAACAGGGCTGTGACGAGCGGCCCGATCGCGTTCGCGCTCGTCCTGAACTGCGTCACCCGCGAGAGGTCGATGCCGGCGAAGAGCCGGTGGACGTCGTCGAGCGTGTCGATCGCGACGCCGACGCGCCCGACCTCGCCGCGTGCAAACGGGTCGTCCGAGTCGAGTCCGATCTGCGTAGGGAGATCGAGTGCGATCGAGAAGCCGGTCTGTCCTCGGTCGAGGAGATAGCGGAAGCGTTCGTTGGTCTCCTCGGCAGTACCGAACCCGGAGTACTGGCCCATCACCCAAAGCTGGTCGCCGTAGCCGTCCTCGTGAATTCCACGTGTGTACGGGAA
>JAXDJL010000284.1:0-5347 GCA_034665685.1 Actinomycetota bacterium
AATCCGGTGGCGTGCCGGGCCGCCCTCGCCGTTCTGGACGTCCTCGAGGAAGAGAACCTGCAGCGGAACGCGCTCGACGTCGGCGCTCACCTGCGTGCTCAACTGGATGATCTCCGGGAGAAGCACCCGAGCATCGGAGAGGTGCGCGGAGCGGGGCTGCTGATCGGGGTCGAGTTGGTGAGGGAACGAGCAACGCGCGAGCCGGCCCCCGAGGTGGCTCGAGCGGTCATCAACCGCATGAGAGACAAGGGCGTCCTGATCGGCACTACCGGCCCCCAGGCCAACGTCCTGAAGATCAGGCCACCTCTCGTCCTAACGACAGAGGAAGCCGACGAGATCGCCCAGAGACTGAACGAGTGCCTGGGCGAGCTCGCTTGAGTCTCAAACAGGAATCGGACGACTCTCCGTAGAAATCCTAGGCACCGGATCCTCACGAGATAAGGAGTCTCCACCCGATGCCCAGGCTCACACCCCGCCTCCTGCGCGCCGTTCTCTGCGCGTCACTTCTTGCCGGGACGCTAGTGGCGGCCCCCTCTGCGTCGGCCGACACGTCCGGGCCCGCCTACCCCTCCCCCGAATGGTTCGCCCGCGAGGCCGCCAACTTCGCGACGGTAAGTCAGGCTCCGCTGGAGCAGGCACAGGACCCAGATTTCCAGGTGCGGTGGAACGAGCAGAGCACCGCGAACCGCGAGGAGTACACGCGCCGCATGTACATCGATCGGGATTGGCCCTGGAGCTCTTCCGGGAACGCTTGCAACAGCTGGTCGGGCCCCTGCACCGGCGATCCCTACCTCTATCCCGGCGTCGATCCCTTCTACGAGAACGAAGGTCTCGTCGAGGAGGCGATCTACTTCGACGCAGGAGGCGCCCTCCTCTCCGGCCGCGTGTGGGTGCCCAAGGACAGCCAACCGGGCGACGAGCTGCCGGGCGTGGTGATCGAAACCGGATCGGTGCAGGCTCCCGAGACTCTCTACTGGTGGTTCGCCCAGGCACTCGTGCGTCAGGGCTACGCGGTGATGACGTACGACGTGAGGGGGCAGGGCCGCTCCGACAACCGCACGCCGAGCGGTGAGTCGGGAACGAACCTCAATTCGAACGTGTTCGCCTCGAACCTCGTGGACAGCATCGAGTTCTTCGAGTCGTCTCCGGGCGCGCCCTATCCGCAGGCCGCGTCCCGGCCCGCGCCGACCACCGCCTACAACCCGTTCTGGGATCGGATCGATCACGACCGGCTCGGGATCGTCGGGCATTCCCTCGGCGCGTCCGGTGTCAGCGTCGTACAGGGGATGGATCCCTGGCCGGGACGGCTGCTCGACGCGAATCCGGTCGACACCGCGGTCGCGTGGGACAACCTTTCGGCTTCGGCATCGCTCGCCGGATACAGCGTCGAGCCGAGGGTGCCGACCATGGGGCAGTCCGCGGACTACTACCTGACGCCGACCCCATACACCTCTCCTCCGGACCCTCAGGGAAAGAGCGCGGGCTTCAATGCGTGGAAGGAGGCGGGCATCCCCTCCTATCAGGTCAACATCCGCGGCGGCAGCCACTACGAGTGGTCCCTGCTTCCCGGCTTCCCCACCTCATCATGGGACTGGGGCAATCCGCTCGCCGAGCACTACTCGCTCGCGTGGCTGGATCGCTGGCTGAAGGAGCCGGGCGAAGAGGGCTACGAAGACGCCGACGCGCGACTTCTGCAGGACGACGCGTGGACGGATCGCATGAGCTTCTACTTCACATCGGCGCGTGCCTACCCGACGCGGCAGGGCGTGTGGCACGACTGCGCCGACATCAAGGCGGGATGCGAGCTGCCTGCCGAGGAACCGCGGGCAACCACCCTGTCCCTGTCCGTTTCGGGCAACGGTCCGAAGCGGCAACTCGCGGCGGTCCTCACCGATGCGGAGACCGGCAGCGGGATAGCCGGCAAGACGATCGAGTTCTACGCCGACGGGAACGCCATCGGCACGGCCGTTACGGACGCGTCGGGTCGGGCGAACCTAGCTCCGCCTCGCGCCTACTCGACCGGCAAGCGCACCTACCGAGCAGACTTCGGCGGCGACGCCGAGTATGGAGCAGCTTCGGCGGAAAGCGGCTAGCTAAGAGAGCGGTGCTGACGTCCGTGCGCGCTCAGTGAGCGTCGTGGATCAGCGAGCGCAACTTTCCGACCATAGCCTCGTCGAGATTGAGCTCCGGATGCTTCTCCGCGGCGTGAGCGGCCGCCTGGCTGAGGACTTCGTCGTCGGTCTCGGCCCTCATGGTTCCCTCGCAGTCAAGACCCGCCTGTGCGCAGTGCAGTTCCCTCATGTCATCACTCTCCCCTTGATCGCGAACGTTCCCTTGACCCATTAGCGCCCGCAGACCATCTCCGGTCAATAGGCTTGGGGGACTCCCTACAATCTCGGTACATGAGCTCCTTCGATTACCTCGCGCAGAACCAGGACAACTGGACCAAGGCAGCTCCCGATTTCGTCGAACAGGGTCGCGCCAACTGGGCCGGCGACCCCAACTGGGGGATCTGGTCGGTCCCCGAAGAGCAGGTCGGCGCGCTTCCCGACGTCCAAGATCTCGACACACTGGAGCTCGGTTGCGGGACCGGGTACGTCTCGTCGTGGCTGAAGAGACGCGGGGCACGTCCCGTCGGGCTGGATCCAACCTGGGCGCAGCTCTCCGGTGCAAAAACGTTTCAGAAGGAGTTCGAGCTCGGCTTCCCGCTCGTGTCGGCGGCGGCGGAGGCGATCCCCTTCCCCGACGCATCGTTCGACCTCATCATCTCGGAGTACGGCGCGAGCATCTGGAGCGACCCGTACCTGTGGATCCCCGAAGCCGCACGAGTGTTGCGACCGGGAGGGCAACTCGTGTTCCTCGTTAACGGCACGCTTCTCATGCTGTGCGCGGAAGACGACGAGAACGTTCCCGCCGCGGCGACGATGCTCCGCGATTACTTCGGCCTCCATCGGATGGAATGGCCGAACGACGACGGCATCGAGTTCCACCTCGGTTACGGAGACTGGATCCGGCTCCTCCGCAGCAACGGCTTCGAGGTCGAGGACCTGATCGAGATCAGGCCTCCCGAGGACTCCACCTCGAAGTACAAGTTCGTCTCTCTCGATTGGGCGCGCCGGTGGCCTTCGGAAGAGGTCTGGAAGGCGCGCAAGCGCGGTTGATCAGGTGGCGTCCGGAGTGGCTCCTTCGCCTTCCATGAATCGATCGAGCTGCGCCGCCGCCTGACTCCGGACCCGGCCCCTGACGAGGCCCGACCATCCCAGCAGGAAGCCGGGAGCGCCGAGGGCCATCCGCGCCCAGCGATAGAAGGGGAACGCGTCGGTGTGCTGCACGATGCGGCCGTCCTTGAACTCGAACGACGCACGGATCTTGTTGTGCACCGGTCGCCCCGTTCCGGGGAACTTGTAGCGAGCCTCCCACCTTGCGGAGCCTTTCGTGTCGTCCGCTTTCACGTTCCCATGCGTGACTTCGACGTTCCCTCCGGAGCAGAACATCCGCCACATCCCGCGCACGTGCTCCGCGTCCAATCCGGGGAATACGGGATCCGTGAAGGTGGCGCCGTCGTCGTAGGCGCGAGCCATCGCTCCATGGTCGCGTGCCGCGAAGGCAGAGTAGAAGTCGGCCAGCAGCTTTTCGTTCGGATGCACGGCCTTCAGTTCCAGACCGACACGATGACGGCACTGACGATGAAACCCAGGACGTGGTAGCCGGCGGTGAGCACGCCCCACACCTTCGCGTCAGGCTTCTTGCTATCGAACGCAGCCGTCACGCCGACGATCATCGCCGCGAATCCGATCCCGATGACGAGGCCCAGCACGAGCCCTTCCGAGAACGTGTTCGAGCCGGTGGCCTCGGCGAGCATCGCGGTCGCGATGGTCGCAACGAAAGTGAAGAGGAAGGGAAGGAGATAGAACTCCGGGCCGGGCCCCTCGCTGCCCTCGGAGAAATCCATCCCCGCCGCCTTCATCCACGGCTTCCCGAGAACCTGCGGCGCGAACCAGACCCCTCCGATCAGGAAATATGCCACCGTGCCCACGAGCACGGCCAGCCAATTGATATCGCCCAACGCGTCAAAGCTCATCGATCCCTCCCTCTTGTGCCTTTGCCTTCTTCAATAGAAGCACGAGGGGGCTCGCGCCGCGGGTGCGGGACGCGAAAAGGCCGCGACAGAAACTGCCGCGGCCCGTTCGAAGTAAGGCTCTTAAACGGTGGTTACGTTCTTGGCCTCAGGGCCTTTCTGCCCCTCTTGCGCGTCGAACTCCACCTTTGCACCCTCAGCGAGGCTCTTGTAGCCCTCAGCTGCGATGCTCGTGTGATGGACGAACAGATCCTTCGAACCGTCGTCGGGCTCGATGAAACCGAAGCCCTTCGCGTCGTTGAACCATTTGACTGTTCCGGTTGCCATGCGATCACCTCCCCTCGCATGTAAGGAACGATGCGGCGGAACCCTGCGGCTTCGTCCCATGTCGTTCTGTTTATTAGATCTTTGCGGCCGCGTCTCTCGTCTTTGAGAGTTGCGACCCTGCTTCTTGGAAGCTGGTTGTTGTCCGCGCCCTCGCGTGATCCGCAGGCCCTCGGCCTCGAACTGCTCATCGAGCTTCAAGGCCCGTGCGATCAGTCCGACTTCGTGACGCTGTTCCTCGGTGACGAACGTGACCCCGGTCCCGGAACGACCCGCACGCGCGGTGCGGCCCACTCGGTGGACGTAGTCGGTGTGATCGCCGGGGGGATCGAAGTTGAAGACGTGTGTGATGCCGTCGAGGTCTAGGCCTCGAGCCGCGACGTCGGTCGCGATCAGGACATCGTTGCGGCCGGAGGCGAACGCCTCCAGAGCTCGGATGCGCTGGGATTGGGTCTTGTTCCCATGCAGGGCCCCCGCACGGATGCCCGCCGCCGACAGCTTCTTGCTGAGTTTGTCGGCGCCTCTCTTGGTCCGGACGAACACGAGAGCGAGCTTCCGTTCCTTGTTGAGCTCGTCGAACAGACGGTCGATCTTGTCGGCCGCGTCGACCGGGACGAAGCGATGGTCCGCCGTCTCGATCACGGGGCTCTTGTCGGCGATCTCGTGTCGTGCAGGATCGTTCGTGTAGGCCTTGGCCAGAGTGCCCACCCGGCCGTCGAGGGTGGCCGAGAAGAACATCGTTTGCCGCTGGGGCCTGATGGACTTAACGATGCGGTCGACCTGAGGCTGGAAGCCCATGTCGAGCATCCGGTCGGCCTCGTCCAGGACGAGGATGCGGATGCCCTCGAGCGAGATCATCCGGCGGTCGATGAGATCCTGCAGCCGGCCCGGGGTGGCCACGATGACCTGGGCTGTGGACGCGTGCCTCGCCTGGGTAGGCAAGGA
>JAXDJL010000285.1:0-5409 GCA_034665685.1 Actinomycetota bacterium
AGACCGGTACCCCCAGCGAGGTCTACAACGAGCCGGCCACGCCTTTCGTCGCCGGTTTCGTCGGAGCGGCGAACGTTCTTCAGGGTCTCGTCATCGGCGGCCGCGTTCAGTCCGGCGACCAGTTGATCAAGGGTGCCGCTCATCTCAGCGACGGGGCGGCGGCGTCTGCATACATCCGGCCCCACGACGTCCGCATCTCGCTCATATCGGTGAACGGCAACTCGATCCAGGCGAAAGTGGATCGAGTGATCGATCTCGGTTGGACGTCCAAGGTCCACCTCACTCTCTACGACGGTCAGACGCTCGTTGCGGAGCTGCCGAACGATCAGCTGAAGGGCCTCGAGCTGGGCGGCGAGGTCTTCGTCGACCTCAAGAACGCGAAGGTCTTCTCACCCTTGGACGGCGGTCGCTCCACCTCTGACGAGCTCGCCTCGCTGTAAACCCCGCTCGGCGGGTAGCTTGTGCGGACATGACTTCTGAGGGACGCCTTGCCGGTTTGGCCGCCGTCGTCGTGGGTGCCGGGCAAACTCCCGGAGCGACCATGGGCAACGGTCGCGCGACCGCCCTTCGTTTCGCTCAAGAGGGCGCACACGTTCTCCTCGTCGATCGTGACGGATCGTCCGCCAAGGAAACTCAGTCGATGATCCTCGAAGCCGGGGGCCGAGCGGACGTTGCAGTGGCCGACATCACGTTACCCAATGCCCCTCGCGAGATCGTCGACCAAGCCGTCGCCGTCCTGGGACGGATCGACATCCTGCATCACAACGTGGGCGTCGGGATGGGCGACAACACGCCGACCAAGCTCACCGAAGAGGCTTGGGACCGGATCATCGATACGAATCTCAAGGCGATGTGGTTGATGTGCAAAGAGGTGATCCCGATCATGCGCCGGCAGGGAAGCGGCGCGGTCGTTTGCGTGTCGTCAATCGCCGCCGTTGCCGCTGCGGGGAATCTAACGGCGTACAAGATCTCGAAAGCGGGAGTGAATGCCCTCGTGCACACGCTGGCGGTCACGAACGCGCATCACGGGATACGCGTTAACGGGATCATGCCTGGGTTCATCGACACGCCTATGGCCGTTGATGCGGCTGCTGCCGCCATGAACACATCACGGGATGAGCTTGCTGAGTTGCGGGCCCAGATGGTTCCGCTGAACAAGCGTCAGGGCAGCGCGTGGGATGTAGCCAATGCCGGTTTGTTCCTCGCGTCGGAGGAGGCGTCGTTCATCACCGGCGTGCTCCTGCCTGTTGATGGTGGGCAGAGCGCCAGGATCGGCTGAACGGTGACCCGGCTTAGCTCTGCTTCTCGGGGAACTCCGGAACGCCGAGTTCGGGCTCCACGCCGAGGGAATTGAGTGTGAACGCAACCATGTGGTATTGGCCGATAACCATGCAGACCTCGATCAGCTGTTGGTGGTCGTACGCGCCGGTGAGCTCTTTCCAAGTCTCGTCCGTGATGCGCGAGCTCGAGTGAAGCTCGTCCGCTGCTCTGAGCAGGGCCCCGTCTGTGGCCGACCAGGGGCCCGAAGCTCCCTGGGCGTGGATCCGCTCGATCTCGGCCTCGGTGACGCCCGCGCCGAGAGCGATGCCAACGTGTTGGCCCCACTCGTATTCCGCATCACACAGCCACGCGGTGCGAAGGATCAATAGCTCCCGATCCCGAGCCGGGAGCCGGCCTCCGAATAGCAACGTGCCGCCGAACGCCGCCCATCGCTTGAGGAGCGCGGGATGGTGGGCGAGCGTCGCGAAGATGTTCATCTCGGTCCCGTCCGGACGCCGGAACATGCTCGCCATCAGTTCTTGGGTTCGTTCGTCGCGCTCCTCCGGCGATGTGGGGGGGATCCGGGGCGTCATCGTCGAAGCATCCCACGGCTCTGCCTCCGCATATCGGGCATGCCCGAGACCCGAGAGGCTAGGGTGAGGCCGTGCCGGGTCGCATAGTCGTTCTGATCTCGGGGTCGGGCTCCAATATGGAGGCGCTGGCGGCTGCCTGCGTGGCCGGAGCCGTGCCCGGCGAGGTCGTTGCGGTGGTGGCAGACCGGGATTGTGTGGGCCTGAGGGCGGCCGACAAGCTGGGACTCGAACAGCGGCTCGTCGAGCCCGAACGGTACGGATCCAGAGATGAATGGAGCGCGGCGTTGCGGGACGTCGTTAAGGGGCACCAGCCCGACCTCGTCGTTTCGGCGGGCTTCATGCGCATCCTCGCCCCCGCTTTCGTGGACGCCTTCTCCGGCAGGCTCATCAACCTCCATCCCGCGCTCTTGCCTGCCTTCCGCGGCGCCCATGCCGTCAGGGATGCCCTTGACGCCGGAGCCAAGGTGACGGGCTCCACGATCCACTTCATCGACCACGAGGTCGATCACGGGCCGATCATCCTGCAGGAGGCCGTGAGGATCGAGCCCTTCGACACCGAAGACATGCTTCACGAGCGCATCAAGAAGGTCGAGCATCGCCTCCTTCCGAAGGCCTGCCGGTTGTTCCTCGAGGGCAAGCTCAGGATCGAAGATGGACGCGTCATGGTGGAGAGTTCGTGACGACTGCGCACGAGCCGGCGATCACGACCAAGAACCTGCGTCGTTCTTTCGGGAAATCTCACGCACTCGACGGGTTCGACATGAAGGTGCCGGCCGGCAAGGTCGTCGGCCTCGTGGGCCCCAACGGCGCCGGGAAGACGACACTCCTTCTGATCCTTGCCGGCTTGCTCGCTCCGGATGACGGGACCGCGCTCGTAGCGGGGGCCGATCCCGTCGAACAGCCCTTCGAGGTGCATCGCAACATCGGCTGGATGCCAGACTTCTTCGGCGTGTACGACGGCCTCACCGCGACCGAATATCTCGATCTGTTCGGAGCGGCGTATCGCTTGTCGGTTAAGGAGCGCCGGGATCGCGCCAAGGAGCTGATCGCGCTCGTCCACTTGGAGAGTTTCGCCGACGCGCCGGTGCACACGATGTCGCGGGGGCAGAAACAGAGACTGGGCTTCGCCCGAGCGATCGTTCATCGCCCCAAAGTCCTCCTGCTGGACGAACCCGCGAGTGGACTGGACCCGCGCGCTCGCGTCGAGCTGCGCGAGTTGGTGCGCAAGCAAGCGGATGAAGGTGCGTCGGTCCTCGTCTCGTCCCACATCCTGTCCGAGCTGGAGGAGATGGTGGACCTCGTCGCCTTCGCGGAGAAGGGGAAGTGCAAGGGGATCCATCCCTTGCACGATCTTCCGGGAGCCGCGGCCAGGACGTGGCAATTCCGGTCCCTGGACCCGGCCGCCCTGGAGGTAGCACTGAGCGCGGCGGAGATGAGCGCGACCTTCCTTCCGAACGGCGCCGGTGTGGTGGCGCTTAAGGACGAGCAGGAGGCCGCGCAGCTCGTCGAGCATCTCGTCCGCGTGGGAGTGCCCATCGTCGAGGTCACGCGCGGTGGCGGCGGACTCGAGAGCGCGTTCATGGCGATGGATGAAGGTGATCGCCGGTGAGAGCTTTGGTCGTCAGCGAGCTGCGCCAACGGATCCGAGGACGCCGCTGGTGGATCCTCTTGTTGCTCTGGTTCCTCGTGCTGCTCGGATTGATGCTCGTGATCCAGAACGCGGCCGAGCAGCAGGCCGGCTTCTACCCGCGCCGGTTCAGGGAACCACCACTGGGGCCCTCGATGTTCGGTTCCCTCACGTTGTTGATCGTGGGCCTCAGTTGTCTGATCATCCCCTCGCTTACCTCGACGAGCATCAACGGAGAACGCGATCGTGGGACGTTGGCGGTCCTGCAGTCGACGCTCTATCGGCCGCGCGACATCGTTCTGGCGAAGTTCCTTGCGGCGATGGTGGTGGCGCTCACGTTCCTCGTCCTCACCCTGCCGTTGACGTGGTGGTGTTTCTCGGAAGGCGGCGTCCACCTTGGCCGGACGATCGTCGTGTACGCCATCATCGTCCTGGTCCTGGCGCTGATGGTCCTCATCGGACTCGCCGCGTCGGCATTGATACGAAAGCCTTCACTGTCGGCCGCCGCGGCTTACGGATTCGTCTTCCTACTCACCATCGGCAGCCCGATCCTCTTCGGCCTGCTCCTCCTCGGCGCCCCGGATGTGGTCAACGGGTACGAGAGGCAGGTCGGGTGGCGGTGGATCATCCTTGCCCCCGATCCGGTCGTCGTGCTGGCCGATGCTGCGCCTCGCGCGCCGCGGGGGCCCGGCGTCGCCGTCGTCTCGGACCCGCTCGAGTCGATCCGGGAGGCCGTGCGAGACGCTAGGAGGCCTCCTGAGGTCTACAACAAGCGAGGCCGGCAGATCGACCCGGCCACCGGAGAGGTGATCGAATTCGATCCATTCACCGGCGAGCCCGAACTCAAAACGAGCGAGCCCCCGGCGCTGTGGCCGTGGGGACTGGCCATCGACGTCCTGATCGGTGCGGGAGCCGCCTATCTCGCGATAGAAAGACTTCGGATCCCAACCCACAAGCTGGCAACGGGGGAACGAGTGGCGTGAGCGAGAGCATCAAGGTCCGGCGAGCGCTCCTCAGCGTTTCCGACAAGACGGGTATCGAGGACCTCGCCCGCGGGCTGATCGACGCAGGCGTGCACATCATCTCCTCCGGCGGCACCGCAGCAGCGATCGCCGCCGCCGGGCTGGCGGTCGAGAAGGTGTCCGATGTAACTGGTGCTCCCGAGATCCTGGGGGGCCGCGTGAAGACGCTCCATCCCAAGATCCACGGCGGGATCCTCGCCGACCGGCGCGTGCCCGGGCATCTCGAGGAGCTGGAGCAGCAGGGGATCGAGCCGATCGACCTCGTCGTTTGCAACCTCTACCCCTTCGAGGCCACGATCGCCAAGGAGGGAACCCGTGAGGACGACGCCGTCGAGCAGATCGATATCGGCGGGCCCGCGATGGTGCGCGCCGCGGCGAAGAACTTCATGTCGGTCGCGGTTGTCGTGAACCCGGATCGATACGACGACGTTCTCGAGGAGATCCGTTCGAGTGGGGGAGTGTCGGAAACGACGAGACGTTCGCTTGCGCGCGATGCCTTCGCCCACACCGGCGCGTACGACTCGGCGATAACGCGTTATCTGTCCCAGGACGATCCCTTCCCCGAACAACTCGTCGTAACCGGACGAAAGGTGATGGGTCTTCGCTACGGCGAGAACTCGCATCAGGAGGCCGCGTTCTACCGAACGGCGTCGGCCGGTGGTCTAGCCGATGCCGAGCAGCTCCACGGGAAGGAGCTGTCCTACAACAACCTCCTCGACACGGACGCTGCGTGGAAGCTCGTGAACGAGCTCGAGGGCGATGCGGCCGCGATCATCAAGCACTCGAACCCCTGCGGCGTAGCGCTGGGAACGTCGATCAGCGATGCATACGCGAAAGCTCTCGATTGTGATCGCACGTCCGCGTTCGGCGGGATCGTCGCACTGCGCTCCTCGTGCGACGAAGACAC
>JAXDJL010000286.1:0-7882 GCA_034665685.1 Actinomycetota bacterium
ACGATCTCCGGCCGCTGGCTGGGGCGGCTCACAGGTCTTTGACGCCCTGGATCAGGCGAGCGATCAGGGCCGGGTCGACCTCGTCCGTCCCTGCCTCGGCCTTGCTTCCCTCCGCGCGGGCGGGACCGGCCGCCGCGGCGATCCGCCGGGAGGTGGAGTCGTCGATCCGGACGCCTGCCAGTGAGCCCTGGACGTCGCCCGACGGGGGCCGAGCCCCTGCTCGCTCGGGGGGTCGGACGACGGGGGCCGCCGGGGGCGGCGGGGGCGGGGTAGGTGCGCGCCGAGGGCGAGGAACCCGCGTCGTCATCTCCTCGGGCCGCGGGGTGTCGAACGCCTCGATGGCGGATTCGGACGGAGCGGACGTGGGCGCGGCCGGGGCCGCAGGGGGTGGGGAGGCGGCAGGAGCGCTCTGCGCCGATGCCATGGCCACCTGCTGGAACGCGGCGAAGTCCTCTTCAGCCGGGGGGGTCGCCACCGGCTTGCGGGTTCTCCGGACGGCAGGGCGCGCGGGAGGCGTTTCGGCGCCGACATGCTCCTCGGGGGGCGGGGGCGGAGGCTGTGCCTCCTGAGCTTCGGGGGCCTCCTGAGCTTCGAGGGCCTCCTGAGCTTCGAGGGCCTCCTGAGCTTCGTGCGCCTCTGGGGCGGGTGCGATCTCGACGACTCCCCCCGTGACGAGACGGTAGAAGTCCCCGAGAGCTTCCTCGACATCGAGCCCGGCAAGAAGCGCGACCTGGCGCGCGCTCCTGCGCCCGTCGAGCAGCGCGAGGATCCTCCACTGATCGGGCGAGATGGTGATCGGCGCGGCCGCGGAGGCGAACGCCGCGGACAGCGTTGGGATCGAGTCCTCCGCCACCACCCTTCGCTCCCGCACCGCGAGCTCGTCGAGCCGGCGTGCGGCCTCCAGGATGAGGTCGTCCACTGAGACCGTGACTTCGACCTCGGTTCCCACCTCGAGAGCGTCCTGCCACGAGAACTCTCCCTCGCCCCACCGCATCGCCTCGAAGGCGGCGTCGTGGATCTGATCGACGACGGCCTGCTCGAGCCGGGCCGGGCTGAGTGCGGTCGTCGCCATGAGGATCTCCCCCACCGGGCGGCCGGATTCGTCGCTACGAGCGATGGCCGAGTCCAGGTCGACGCCGTCGATCGCGCCGTCGTCCACGAGTCGCTCCCCCACCGAGCGACGGGTCGTGCTCGTGTCGGCGTAGTAAGCGTTCCCCGCGCGGAAGTAGATGGTCCCTCGCCCACCCGGCCCCGAGACCGTGAGGACCCCCGTCTTGTGTGCGAGCGAGATCAGCCTGAGGACGTCCGGCAGGGTGAAGTCATCGAGCGTCCCTCTCAGCATGCGCCGCTCCCCCGCCGATTCACGCCGCTACTGCCAGGCCGAGACCGAGGGATGTTCCGCCGCGGGGAGCGGCTCCGGGGTCCTTACCGTCGAGAGGTGATCTTGATGGTCGGCCCTCAGGTGCAGATCGCTCATGACGGCCTCGATCGTGCCGGCGCTCCGCCGCATCTCGAAGACGACGAGACCGATCTTCGCCCGGCGCTGGATAACCGCGACGAGCACGGCGTGCTCCCCCGCGGCCATCAGGACCACGTGGCCCTCGCGGCCCTCAACGAAAACCTGTCCGAGATCTCCCCGGCCGAGACCGGCCGCGGCACGCTCGCCGAGGGTGAGGAGCGCCGCACTCATGGCGGCCAGACGTTCCTCTTCTATGTGGGCGGGAAGAGCGGAGGCCATAGGAAGCCCGTCGACGCTGACCACGGCGGCTGCTTCGACTTCCGGAGAGTTGGCCAGCAATTCGTCTAGTGCCGAGGCAAGTAGGTCTGCCTTGGACATCAACCCCTCCTTTGTGACGGTCTCCCCGGTTGGCGGCCTAAACATACCCGCGCGCCTGACGCCGCGAGCCGCAGTTAAGAAGAGCCGACGCGAGAGCGCGAAGAAACTGCGGTCTCTATTTGTAGTGACGCATCACGGGTTGGGATCTCGACCGTGTAAGCCGACGGCCCGCAGAGCGGCCGCGGACATCGTCTCCAGAGGAGGCGGTTGTCCCGTCCAGATCCGGAAGGAGGCGGCCGCTTGATGGACGAGCATCCCCAGGCCCCCCCAAGCTCCCGCGCCGTCGCGGCGAGCGGCATCTATCAACTGGGTCGACTGGGGTTGGTAGTTGAGGTCGACGACCGTCTGTTCCGCGCGGAAAGTCATGTCGGGGAGGCGGCCGGTGTCCTCCGAGCCGAGGGGCGTCGCGTTCACGATGAGGTCGGCCGCCTCGTACGCGGTCACCACGTCCGCCCAGGGAACGGCTCGCGCGCCGGTGGCGAGTGCCGCGACCGAAGCCGCGCGCTCGACGTCCCGGGCAACGACGATCGTCTCACCCGCGCCCAGGTGGTCGAGTGCGCGGACCACCGCTCGCGCCGCGCCGCCCGCCCCGAACACTGCAACGGTCTTTCCGACGGGATCGAAGCCCGCGTCCGCCGTCAAGAAGCGCGAGAAACCCTCGACATCCGTGTTGTGTCCGATGATCCGCCCTCCGGTGAACTGGAGCGTGTTCACGGCCCCCACGGCGCTTGCATCTCCACCGATCTCGTCGAGCATCGGGAGGACGCTCGACTTGTGTGGCATCGTCACGTTCGCTCCGACGGCCCCCAGCGCTCTCAAACCAGACACCGCTTCGCCGAGCGACTCGGGCGGCACGGGCCACGCGAGGTAGACCCAGTCCAGTCCGGCCGCTCGGAAGGCGGCGCCGTGGATCTCGGGAGACAAGGTGTAGGTCAGCGGCCAGCCGAGCACTCCGAGCAGAGCGTGCGCGCCGCGGGTCAAGGGCACTCGAGGCTCTGGTAGCGGGCCTTGTTCTGCAGGAACTCGTCGTAACTCTCGCTGAACGCGTGATGGCCCTCGCAATCGGACACCACGTAATAGAGCCAGTCCCCCGTCGCCGGATGCGCGGTGGCGTCGAGGGCCTCCGCACCCGGTGCGCCGATCGGAGTCGGGGGCAACCCGGTCACGAGTCGCGTGTTGTAGGGAGACTCCACCTCGAGATCGGACTGAGTCAGAGAGGTCTTGTGCTCGCCGAGCGCGTACGACACCGTCGCGTCGATCCCCAGCATCATCCCCTCCTCGAGCCGATTGAAGATCACGCGCGCTATCTTCGCCCGTTCCTCGTCCACCTTGGCCTCGGCCTCGACCATGGAGGCGATCGTCACTCCCTCATATCGGCTCACGCCCTGTTCCTCGACGTCCGAGAATCCGACCTCATCGAGTTGCGCTTCGAACTCGCGGACGAGCTTCTCGGCGACATCCTCCTCCGTCTCCTTCAAACCGACCTGATACGTGGACGGGAACAGCAGCCCCTCGAGCGTTTCGACGTCGCCGGGCAGCAGAGGTGAGGTCACGGTGCCGTCCGTGACGATCTCGAGGAACCGCTCCTCGTCGAGGTCGGACTCGCGCGCAAGGATGCGGGCGAAGTCCGTGAGCCAGGAGCCCTCGGGGAAAGTGACGGTGAACGACTCCTCTTCCTCCGGCCCCTGGGCGATGAGCCGGTCAAGCGCGTCTCCTGCGCTCAGACCTGTAGCCAGTTGATAGCGACCGGCCTGGACCTTCTCGAACCCGCCGTTCAGGAACGCGGCGATGCGAAAGCCTCGCGACGACTTGATCACGCCGCTTTGCTCCAGGACGTCTCCCACCGTTCCCGCCGAGCTGCCTTTGGGGATGACGACCTCTACGGTTTCGCCCGGAGAGCTCGATCCGTAGACGCCGATCGATCGGAGATAGAGGTAGCCGCCGACGAGGGGGACCCCGACGAGCAGCACCACGAGGGTGATGGCGGTGACGATCTTGCCGCGACGCGTGAGACTCATGCCGTCGCGTCCAGATATCCCTGCAGCATCACCTGCGCGGCGACCGCGTCCTTGATCGCCTTGCGCTTGGCCGCGGGGACACCGGCTTCTTGCAGGCGGCGATCGGCGATGACCGTCGTGAGTCGCTCGTCATAGACGTCGACCTCGACTGACAACGCTCCGCGCAGAGCGACCAGGAAGCTCTTCTGCTCCTCGGCCGAGCGACCCATCTCCCCGGCCAGCGTGACCGGGCGGCCTACGACGACCTTGGTGACACCGTGTTCCTCGATGACCGATCTGATCCGCGCGATGGGATCGAACTCCTTGGTGTCCACCACCTCGAGGGGCCGCGCGAAGCGGGTTTCGAGGTCGGCCAGCGCGAGGCCCACCCTCCTAGCCCCCGGGTCGACGCCCAGGATCATCTCCCCAACCGGCCGAGAGCGTCCCGGGCCGCCTGCGCCACGACGTCCACCGCCTCGTCCAGTCGATCTTTGCGCGGGCCGCCCGAGATCGCGAGCTCCGGCTTGCCTCCCGCGCCGCCGCCGAGGAGAGCCGCACCGGGGGCCAGAAGCTCGCGCGCCGATATCCCCTTCTCGGCGAGATCCTTCGTCACCGCCGCCACCAGGTTCGCGTTGTTGTCGCCCGCCGTGCCCAACACGACTACCGCCGACCCGAGCTTCCCCTTGAGGTTCTGCGCTAGAGCGCGCGCCGCGTCGACACCTACGTCGCGTCGTTGGACGAGGAGACGAGCGCCCCCAACGTCCTCGGCGGATCCCGCGAGATCTTTGGCTTCGCTCTCGGCCGACTTGCGGTCGAGCTCGTTTAGGCGCCTCTCCATGTCCTTGTGGGTTGCTACGAGTTGCTCGATCCGGTGCGCGACCTCTTCGGGATTCGTCTTCAGCGTTGCGGCTGCGCGCTCGAGGACCGCTATCCGTTCGTTCAGATAGCGCAGCCCTTCATCTCCGACCAAGGCTTCGATCCGGCGGAGGTTCGCGCCGACCGAGCCCTCGCCGGTGACCACGACGACGCCGATCCGGCTGGTGTGGGCGAGATGGGTTCCCCCGCAGAGCTCTTTGGAGTACTCGCCGACCTCGACCACCCGGACGAAGTCGCCGTACTTCTCGCCGAAGATCGCCATTGCCCCGATGGAGCGGGCGAAGTCGTAGCTGGTCTCGTACGCGCGGACCCCGTCGTCCATCGTCACGCGCTGTTGGAGCTCGGTGGAGATGTCCTGCACCTGATCGCGTCCGAGCGCGTCGAAGTGGCTGAAGTCGAAACGAAGGCGGCCGGGCTCGACGAGAGAGCCGGCCTGGCGAGCGTGGTCGCCGAGCCGGTCGCGCAGGATCCAGTGCAGCACATGCGTTGCGGTGTGCGCCTGCTCGGAACCGAGGCGCCATCTCGGGTCGACATGCGCCTCGAGCGTGTCACCGACGGTCAGTTCCCCGCTCTCGATGCGCACGCGGTGACCCGTCAGGCCGGGCAGCATCCGCTGCGTGTCGACCACCTCGGCGACTCCGGATGAGCTCGTCAGGCGGCCGCGGTCGCCGACCTGGCCCCCGCCCTCGGCGTAGAACGGGGTTCGATCGAGGATCAGGTACACCTCGTCCCCCTCCGATGCAGCCGGTCGTCCCGTTTCCCCGTCGAAGATGCCGAGGATGCGGCCCTCCGACGCGAGATGCTCGTAACCGACGAAGTCCGTCTCGCCCTGCTCCTCGAGCAGCGGTTTCAAAGCGTCCACCGCGGTTCCGGGACCCGCGGTCTTCCGAGCCGCCCGAGCGCGCTCCCTCTGCGCGGCCATCAACTCGTCGAAGCCGGTCTCGATGTCGAGTCCCTCCTCGGCCGCGACGTCCGTCGTGATGTCGATCGGGAATCCAAACGTGTCGTGCAGCTGGAAGGCGACACGCGATGACAGGCTCTTCAGTCCACTTGCCTTCGCCTTCTGCACCTCTTCCTGGAGGAGTGACAATCCCTGCTTGAGCGTCGCGTCGAATCGCTCCTCTTCGCGCGAGGCCACCTCGATGATGAAGTCGCGTCGCTCTTTGATCTCGGGGTAGACGTCCCCCATCAACGAGACGGTCGTGTCGATCAACTCCGGCAGGACCGCCTCTTCGCGACCCAACCGGCGCGCCTCTCTGATCGCGCGCCGCATCACTCTGCGAAGCACGTAGCCGCGTTCCTCGTTCGAAGGGAGCACGCCGTCGGCGATCAGGAAGGTCAACGACCTGCCGTGGTCTCCGAGGATTCGCAGAGCCTTGTCCACGCGCTGATCCGAGCCGTACTTCGTTCCGGTCAGCTCGCCCGCGCGCCGAACCATCCCTCCAAGTGTGTCCGTCTCGTAGATCGAGGGCGCGTCCTGCAGCACCATCGCCAGTCGCTCGACGCCGGCTCCCGTGTCGATGTTCTTCTTCGGGAGGTCTGCGATCGGCTCGATCGCCGCGTTGCATTCGTTCTGCATGAACACGAGGTTCCAGATCTCGAGGTAGCGGTCCGCGTTCCCGGCCGGGCCCTGGTCGGACGGCGGACCGAACGCCTCTCCCAGATCGACGAAGATCTCGGAACAGGGGCCGCAGGGACCGGCCGCTCCGGTCGACCAGAAGTTGTCCTTGGTCCCGCACCGGACGATGCGAGAGCGATCGACTCCCACCTCGTTGGCCCAGATGTCGGCCGCCTCGTCGTCGGTCTGGAAAACCGTTATCCAGAGCCTCGCGGGGTCGATCCCGTATCCCTCGGTGACGAGGGACCACGCCCAGGCGCAGGCCTCGCTCTTGTAGTAGTCGCCGAACGAGAAGTTGCCGAGCATCTCGAAGAACGTGAGGTGACGGGCGGTCTTGCCGACCTCGTCGATGTCCACGGTACGGAAACACTTCTGGACGCTCATCGCCCTCGAGAAGGGGGGCGTCTGCTCGCCCTTGAAGTACGGGATGAACTGGTTCATCCCGGCGTTCGAGAGCAAGAGGGAGGGGTCGTTCGAGATGAGCGACGAGGAAGGAACCCGCTGGTGATCGCGTTCGCCGAAGAACGCGAAGAAACGGTCGCGGATCGTTCGAGAGTCCATCAGGCTTCGGCTACTTCCGTGAGGGGAGGTGCACCACTCAACGACTGGGGACCTGGTGCTCCTCCAGTCGGCTGTTCACCTTGTCGATCAGGGCATCGGTGACGGCGCGGGGAGACATCCGGGTCTTGGTCTTCTGAAGCCAGCGATCCGCCTGCAGCGCACCCGCCGCTCCAAGCCCGATGAGAAGAACGCTTTTGATCATGGGAGTGACCTTATCGCGGCTCGTCGGTCTCTGAACTGGTTCCGGGCTCGGAGTCCGGTCCGGCCTCTTTGATGCGTCTGAGGCGCTCGGCCAGCTCGGCCTCTCGTCCCGCGATCGGCTCGAAGTACTTGCGGTCCTTGATCGCGTCGGGTAGATACGTCTGATCGATCCATCCGCCGTGGGAGTGCGGATACTCGTACCCCTTCCCGGCCCCGATGCTGCGGGAAGCATACGAATGCGAATCCCGGAGATGGGCGGGAACCGGCAGCGGTCCGTCCGCCTCCATATGCTCCTCGGCGCGCCAGAGGGCCGTCGCCGACGCGTTCGACTTGGGCGCGAGGGCCATGTAGGTGACGGCTTGAGCGAGATTGAGCTTGGCTTCGGGGAGCCCGATGAACTCGAGGGCATGATGCGCCGCGACGGCGACCTGGAGGGCGATGGGATCCGCGTTCCCCACGTCCTCCGAGGCGAAGATCACGATGCGTCGCGCGACGAATCTTGGGTCCTCCCCCGCGTCGAGCATCCTCGTCATCCAATAGATGGCCGCGTCGGGGTCCGAGCCGCGCATCGACTTGATGAAGGCACTGATGACGTCGTAGTGCCAGTCGCCCGACTTGTCGTAGGGAAGAGCGCGCCGCTGCATCGCTTCCTCGGCGGCCGCGAGATCGATGGCGCCGTTGCCACTGGTGGTCGCGATCATCGCGGCGGCCTCCAGCACGTTTAGCGCGGCTCGCGCGTCGCCGCCCGCACCCGCGGCGATGTGGTCGAGCGCCTCGGGAGCCACCTTGACG
>JAXDJL010000287.1:0-4553 GCA_034665685.1 Actinomycetota bacterium
AGAGGGGGTACGACAATTCCGCTTGAGTGTAAGCGAACGTACGTTCGATACGCAGGATTTGCCCCCAAAGGAGTTACCTCGCCGTAGTTACCAGGCTGTAACTCTACCTGTGGATATCTCCAGAACCAAGCCCTTCCTGCTGAAAAATGACCACTCAGCAGCCCGGACTCCCCCAGAACCGTGGCCCCAAAGGCGTCGCTACGAAGCTGCGCCTCACCGGTTTCCCGGTTTCGTCGTTCTGTTGGACTGGGTGGGCGCTATGCGCCCATGGCATCCATAAGAACGTGGGACTCGGGGGGATTAGGCCTGCTGGGCGGTCATGGTTTCCATGAGAGTTGCACGGCGCCTGGGTCCTTGTCACCACCACATCCGGGTTACTGCAGTCGATAGATGTCTGAACCCGTGTCCAGATTCTTGCAGTGAGCTTTTTCGTGCAAGACCGCGAGGCGGCCCTGGACATCCCTGTAGGCGTAAGAGCGGGCCATATCGATCCCCTCTCGCAGCCGGAGCAGAACCGCGGTTTCCTCATCGCCCGCCTTGACCGTCGGCCGGAACCGCTTGAACCTGGGACGAGAGCCGCATTCAGAACCGGTCGAAAGGTAGAAGACATCGCCCTGATCGCTTACCGACGGCCCCCACGCGTAACGATCCACGACGCTGGAACGCTCCTTTGTGCTGATGTTGTAGCGGTAGAGAGCCGCCTTGTATCGGGGAGCTCCCTTCTGATGACGTAGATAGGACACCCAATTGCCGTTCACTTGTCCGGCTTGGACGTAAGCGCGAGACGACACACTCGCCAGGGTGCGCTGCGCGCCACTCTTGACATTCCGCAGGATCACCTTGCGGGTGTCGGTCTTGGAGCTCCAACGCGCGAACAACAACCATTCGTCGGAGATGGTGGGCGTGTATTCCCACTCGCCGGTGTTGACTCCTCCTAACGCACGACGCTCATGCGTCTTGAGGTTGAACTCGTAGACATCGGACGAGCCGCGCACCGGATCCCCGCCGGTGTACTGCTGGTAGACGAGACGGTTGCCCGAGATGCCACCCATCGCCCCCTCGGTGCCCGGCGCGTTCACTCGAAGCCTGCCGTTGGATGTTTTCAGGAAGACGTCGAAGTGCTTCTGCCTGTCGAGCGAGTTCTGCATCCAAACGAAGTAGCCGGGTGCAGCGGCCGCTGCTAACTCACCCGCGTTGGTCGCCCTGACGGGCTTGTCCTGGTCGAGAGCGGCGGCCGCCCACGGGCCCACAGCGAAGATCGTCCCCGACACGATCACAGCGATCGCCATCCGAACGGATGTATTTCGGCGCTCGTTCATACGGTCCCCCCACGTGGTCGGTGAAGTCCCCATTGTCCCGTCACCGGCTTGCTTAGCTGACCTACAGGTGGAAGGTGGGGCGGGGGTCGGTGGATAGGAGGCCGTAGATGTGCATGTCCTGCCAGCTCCCTCCTCCGAAGCCGGCGTGGCGCGCCAGACCCTCGCGCTGGAAGCCCAGCTTCTCCGCCACTCGCATGCTGGCGTCGTTGCCTTCTGCGGCGTGCAGCTCGAGTCGATGGAGGTCCAGGTCGTCGAAGGCGAACGCGATCGCGGCGGAGGCTGCCTCCGTCATGTACCCCTGCCCCGCCAGATCGGAGCGCAGCCAGTAGCCGAGCTCGGCGCGGCGGAAGTCCTGCCTCGCCCCCGCGAGCCCGACGGTCCCGATCGGGGCACCGCGCAGCACGATCGTGAAGGTCCACTCGTCGGCGTGCGTCGACTCCCACATCTTCTCGGCGCGCTGAACGAAGTTGCTCGTCTGTTCGAAGGTGGCTATAGCGGCCCACTTCATCCATGGCTCGAGCTCGGCCAGCGACTCCTCCGTGGCGGACCAGAGCCCGTTCAGATGCTGGAAACCCGTCGGTTCCAGCGACAAGCGGCGCGTGACGATGAGGCGCGCCAAGGATGCGCTCGGAGGGAACGGCTTCACTTGGCGATCAGTTCCACCTCGTCGAGGATGCGCGGCGAGAAGGGGGCGTGGTTCGAATCGGTGAACTCGACGGTGACCGTGTGACGTCCCTTCTGCAGGGTGACGTCGGGTGTGATGGTGGCCGGCATGGCGACCAGATCGCCATCGACGTAGACGTGGAAATGCCCCTCGGAGGGACCGTTCGTAACACCCGTGACGATGGAGGCTCCGGTTAGCTTGACCTCGACCTTGAAGGACTTCCCCGCCGGCACGACGTCTCCATCATCGGGCGCCTTGATGACGACCGTGATGCCCTTGCCCGATCCCGCCGTCGTCGGGGAGCCTCCCACCGCGAACGCGCCCGCCGAGAACCCGATCGCGCCCACCAACAGGAGCACGGGGACGAACGGTTTGGCCGTCTTCTGCACGAAGAGCACCACGGCAAGAACCACGAGAGCAACCGCAAGCATGAGGAACTCGATGTCGGGCCCGCTCGTGCCGATGCTGTGCGCCAAGATCATCGGGTCCTCCTCATGTCACGAGCGGTTGCGCGAGGAGCCACAACGTCGTGATCGTGAACGTAGCCATCAACAGCGTCAATGGCAGTTCCGCCCGCACGGCGGCGCGGTGATCCTCCGCTAGGCGTACCACCGAGCGGTGCGCGGCGACGACTCCGAGGATATGGCCTGCAACGATCAAACCGATCTCCAAGAACCACACGAGCTTGGGCGAGGGCAGGAATCCGGAGAACATTCCCGCGGTTCCCAGGAGGTTCCAACCTCTCTGGAAGGGATCGCTGAGCGCTTGCAGCAGCTGAGGTGCGCCGGTCATCACGAGCGGCGCGTTGTGGGCGAGGACGTACGCGACGCCGATGGGGATCAGAGACCAACCCAGGTGACGCCCGAGCAGCATCATGGGAACGCGCCGTCCCGTCCAGTGATGGGCGCCCCACGTGGCAAGCATGAACAGAGCGAAGAAAGGGACGGCGAAGAGAGCGAGCGCCAGCGAGTTGAGGAGCATGTCCGGCAGTGCGTCGAGACCGGTGCCGGAGAGGAACGACGTCCATCCGACGGTCTCCTTGACGTTGTCCAGAGTGGTCGAGGCCAGAAGGAAGAAAACCGACGCGTAGAGGGCGGGAGGCATCGGCTTGGGATCGTCGAGGCCCCCCAACCATCCGCGCAGATAGATCCCGTCGTCCTCAACGCGGAGCGGCGAGGTTCGCGACGCGAAACCGAACAGGATCGAGAACGGGTCGACCTCCTCCCACTGATCTCCCAGCGATGCGCGGAAGGTGAAGACGAACAGCGAATAGCCCACGAGCACGAGCACGATCCAGAACGACTCGAAACCGACGCCCGAGACGAGCTCGAACCAGAACAAGAGGTAGACGCCGAGGGGGCCAACCCACCAGGGGAAGGTGCGCGGCTCCGCCTCCACGCCCTTGATCCGGTAGGTGCGCTCGGCCGCCGCCCAAGGGTCGATGTGTTTCCAGATCCCGCCGAAGATCACGCTCAACACGGTCACGCCGACGACCAAACCCACCCAGAAGGCGAGTGGAGCGAGCGTGAGGCCGCGCTCGCGCACGATCGCGCCCGACAGGATGGCCAGCAGCAAGAAGAAGACCGCGACGACCCGCAAGGTGCCGGCGATCGCCGACGTACCCGACGGCCCGACGATCCTCCGGTCCACCTCTGTTCTGCGTTCCGGCAGCAGAGCGCGCAGCGCGAAGGAGACCACCACGGTTGCGGCCGCCGCCCCCAGATAGAGGGGCAAGGGAAGGGGCAGCTTGTAGACGCTGCCCACGCCGTGCGCCAGGATCAATGAAGACGTCATCGGCGAGAGGACTTGACCCTTACCAGCAACGCTCCACCGATGAGAACCAAAGCACCGATGACGACGGGCACGATCGGGAAGCTCGAGTCCTCCGACAGGGTTGGATCGAAGTCCCCCTCGCCCGAGTCGCTTCCCGAGCCCGCCGAGGCGTCGGAACAATCCTTCTCGCCCGTGACGGTGAAGTTGTAGGAGCCCTTCGTCTCGTGACCGTCCTCCGCGGAGATGACGTCGTACGTCACCTTCCAAGTGCCCGGCTGTCCTGCCGAAAGGGTCGCGTGGAGGGTTATGTCGAAGCGCTCGAGTTTGTTCACGACCTCCTCACCGCATCCATCGAACACCTCGAGCTTCGAATCGTTCGAGGGGGTCTCGGAGAAGTTCAGGTAAGCGTGTTTCGGTGGCTTCTTCAGTGTGGAGCCCTCCTCGGGCTCCCCACTGCGCAGATCTCCGTGCGCGGTTGCGACGCCCACGAGCGTCGACAGCGAAAAGGCGAGGATCAGCGTCGCAAGGAGCGCGCGTCGCACCGGCCGCTGAGAGTTCTTCATGACGGCGATGCTAAGGGGAAACGTTCCACTACCTCGTAGCGGCTCCCCTTCCGCCCAAGCCGGCTGCGGTAAAGGGCGAAGGAATCCACGACGAAGTCGAGCAGGTCGAGGGAGAGAGTGGGCAGTTCACGGAGTCGCTGGGGTCGCTTGAAGCGCGCCAAGGTCAGGTGTGGGGTGAACGGTCGCTTCTCGCCCGCCCATCCCAACTCCGCCATTGCCTCGTCGAGCCCGGAG
>JAXDJL010000288.1:0-2572 GCA_034665685.1 Actinomycetota bacterium
TTACCGCGTCGGCGTTGTCTCTCGGGATACTCGTCTACGCGCAAACGGTGGTGACATCGCTTACGACAACGATCGATGCGAAGTCGACGTTGTTCGTCGGCAGCGACGTTCAGGCCACGATCAGCTACTCCAACGAACCGCCCGAGAACTTCCCCTATCCGGTCACGAAGGTGACCAAGCTGCCGCAGAAGGCCACTCTTCAGCCGAGTGGGGACGTGGCCGACGTCATCGTGGTCGACGCGGACACGCTCGCCGATGTGGCGTACTGGTCCGACACGTTTTCCGGGATGTCTCTGGAGGAGATCGCCACCGAACTCGCGGCCCCCTCAGACGGCCGGCTTCCAGTCCTCCTGGCGGGAGGCTCCGTGCCCGATACCACGAGCATCGACATGAACGCCCTCACGGCCGAGGTGCGGACGATCGACGTCGCCACGAATTTCCCCGGAGCGACCCTCGAGCATCCGGCGGTGATCGTGGACGCCGGGGTGCTGCAGCCACTGATCGATGCCGCAGGCCCCCCGAACCCGCTGCTCGAGATAGGTAACGAGACAGAGCTGTGGATCAAGGGGCCACCGGACGCGATCGTCGACACCCTGGGGTCGTCGGGCGCGCGCGTCGCGAGCACGCTCAGCGCGGAAGAGGTGCGGACGAATCCTCGGATCATCGCCGTCACTCGCACCTTCGGCTATCTGAAGTTCCTCGGCTTCGGCGCCGGACTCCTCGCGATCGTCGCAGTACTGATGTACCTGCAGGCGCGTCAGCGGAACCGAGTCGTGTCGTACGCGCTGGCGCGCCGGATGGGCTTGACCGATCGCAGCCACCGGATAGCCCTGGTTCTGGAGCTCTCGGCGATGCTGCTCAGCTCGTTGGTCCTTGCGGTCGGCTTCGCACTGGTCGCGGCGCGCCTCATCTTTCCCGAGATCGATCCCCTTCCCGGCACGCCGCCGGGCCCCCTGTTCGAGATCCCCTGGCTCCTCCTTGCCGGCACCTTCGGTGCCCTGGCCATGGTGTCCGTGGTGGGCGGCTTGATGGCGAACCGGTCCGCCGAACGGGCCGACTTCGCGGAGGTGATGCGCCTTGCAGCATGAGGCCGCCGCGAGCTGCATCGGACTGGTCAAGTCGTACTGGACCGAGACCGGAGTGGTTCGAGCACTCGAGGGGATCGACGCGACCTTCCCAAGCGGAAGCGTCACCGCGGTCGTGGGCCCCTCGGGGAGCGGGAAGTCATCCCTTCTGAGACTGCTCGCGGGGATGGACCGTCCCACCGCGGGCGACGTCACGGTCGCGGGGTTGTCACTGGGCGCGATCTCATCTCGCAAGCTCCGCAAGATCCGTCATGGGATGGTCGGCTACGTGTTCCAGCGGCCGTCCGACAACTTCATCTCGTACCTCACCGTGGCGGAGCACCTGCGACTCGCCTCCGGTCGCGTGCCGAGCGCGACCGGCCCCGACCCGACCGACCTGCTCGCCGCACTGGGGATCGAGCAGCGCGCCGATCACCTCCCGCACGAGCTGTCCGGAGGTGAACAGCAGCGCGCCGCTTTCGCTCAGGTCCTGATGACCGCGCCTGGCCTCGTCGTCGCAGACGAGCCGACCGCCGAGCTCGATGGCCAGTCGGGCGAGGACCTCTTGAAGGTCGTTTCGGAGATCGCGGGAACGGGAGTCGGATTCATCATCGCCACGCACGATGCGAAGGTCGCGCGCAGGGCCGATCGCACGATCGAGATAGACCACGGTCACCTAAAGACGACCCCTCACTCCACGACACGTCCCGCGGTAGCACCGCAGCGCGTGCGAGAGGCCGAGCGCGCTGCAACCTCGCTATTCGGCCGGCGCAAACGGCCTTACGAGGCAACCTCAGATCGCGCTTTCAAGCGACCCGCCCCCCCACTGCCTTCGATAGATGTGTCGACGCCGCTGCTCGACCTCACCAACATCTCGAAGACCTACACGCGCGGCTCCGAGAAGGTGCATGCGGTCGACGACGTGAGCCTGCAGCTGACCACCGGCAGGGTCCTCGGGCTGATGGGCCGGTCCGGGTCGGGCAAGACGACCCTCCTCAGCATCGTTGCGGGTTGGGAGACACCCGACACCGGGACGATCTCATGGTTCGACCGCGACGGGACGCCTCAACCCACGGCGGCCCAGGGACGGCTCCCGTGGAAGCAGGTTGCCGTCGTGCCGCAGAAGCTCGGGCTCATCGAGGAGCTGACGGTGCGCAAGAACATCGAGTACCCGGCCCGCCTCGACGGCTCACTCGAGGAACATCGCGACCGCGTGAACGAGCTCATCGAGCAGTTCGGGCTAGAAGATCTGGCCGAGCGAGTCCCCGCCGAAACGTCCGTGGGCCAACAGCAGCGCGTTGCTCTGGCGCGCGCTCTGGTGATGTCGCCACGCCTGCTCCTCGCCGATGAGCCGAGCGGCCACCAGGACGCTCGCTGGGTGAACGACGTCTTCAAGGCCATGAAGGCCGCCGCCGACGGCGGCACTTGTTGCCTCATCGCGACGCACAACGAAGAGGTCGCCGGCTTCTTCGACACGATCTACTCGATGTCCGAAGGTCGACTCACCG
>JAXDJL010000289.1:0-9575 GCA_034665685.1 Actinomycetota bacterium
GCGGACCTTGTTGCCGCCGCCCTGGTGACGTGCCGTCACGCGACCGCGGTTGTTCCGCCCGCCCTTGCGGTGCTTCGGCTCCAACAGCGACTTCTCGCCGGTGGTGCGCGTCAACTCCTTATAGTCCGAGTGCGACTGGAATCGGCGCCCCGGGGAAGTTGGCTTTGATCTACGGATCGGCATCTCTACTCCTTAAGCCTGCTGCTCGAAAATCTCGATCTTGTCGCCCTCGGCCAGCTTCACGACGGCGCGCTTGCTGTCCGGACGCCTGCCCACCGTCTGACGGAACCGCTTTCTCTTGCCCTTGCGGTTCACGGTGTTGACGCTGAGGACCTTCACGTCCCAGATCTTCTCGACTGCCTGGCGTATCTCCGTCTTGTTCGCATCCGGATGCACGACGAACGTGTAGGAATTGAGATCGAGCAGCGAATAGGACTTCTCGCTGACGACCGGCGCCAAGATCACGTCTCTCGGATCACTCTTGGTCGAGCTCACGCCGTCGCCTCCTCGCTGGTCTCGGCTGCCTTCTGCGAGGCTTTCTTCTGCGAGGCTTTCTTCGGCGGGGCTTTCTTCGGCAGGGTGCCACCGGAGGTGGTGAAGGCGTCGAAGGCAGGCGACGTAAAGACGATCGCATCGGCAACCAGGACCTCGTACGTGGAGAGCGACCGGTCGTAAGAGAAGGACGCGGCGGCCAGGTTCCGGAAGGCCTTGTGCACGTTGATAGCGCTCTCGTCGTCCGAGCTCACAACAACCAGGACGCGACCCTCGATCCCGGCCGCACGCAGGGCGGCCCAAGCCGCCTTGGTCTTGGCCTCGGTGAATCCGTCGAGGATCCAGATGCTCCCGTCGTCGGCCTTGCTCGCGAGCGCGGAGCGGAGGGCGGCGGCGCGCATCTTCTTCGGAAGCCTCATCGTGTAATCACGTGGCTTGGGCCCGAAGACCGTGCCACCTCCGACCCAGATCGGGCTACGGGTGGAACCGTGCCGGGCGCGGCCCGTGCCCTTCTGACGCCAGGGCTTCTTCCCGCCACCTCTTACCTCGGAGCGCGTCTTGGTGGACGCCGTCCCGGAGCGGATGCCGGCAAGCTGTGCTCGGACGGCCTGATGCATGAGAGGCACGTTCACCTCGCCCCCGAATAGCTCGGCGGGGAGGTCCCGGGTGCCGGTGGACTTACCGGTGCCATCGATGATCTTCGCCTTCAGCGCCATGTCAGCTCGCCTTCTTTGCGGTAGCGCCACGGCGGACGGCCCTGATCGAGGAACGGATCATCAAGAGACCACCCTTCGGCCCCGGCACCGCCCCTCTGATCAAGAGGATGTTTCGCTCCGGGTCCGACTTGATGATCTTGAGGTTCAGCGTCGTGACCCGAACGTGTCCCATGTGGCCGGCCATGCGGGTCCCCTTGAAGACGCGGGCCGGTGTCGCACACGCGCCGATGGACCCTGGAGAACGATGCTTGCGCTGCGTTCCGTGAGTTGCAGAGAGACCCTTGAAGTTGTGGCGCTTCATCCCACCGGCGAAGCCCTTTCCCTTCGTGACGCCAATGACGTCGACGATCTCTCCGGCCTCGAAGACATCGGCTTTCAGCTCGGCCCCCAACGAATACTCGGAGACGTCATCGAGCCTCATCTCGACGAGGTGGCGCGCGCTCGGAACGCCCGATCTTGCAAGGTGGCCCGCCATCGGCTTGGTCACGCGCTTCGCCTCGCCGAAACCAAGCTGGATCGCGGTGTACCCATCGCTCTCCACGGTCTTCAGCTGCGTGACGCGGCACGGCCCAGCCTCGACGACGGTCACGGGCACGGCCCGTCCCTCGTCATCGAAAACCTGGGTCATCCCGATCTTTCGACCGAGGATGCCTTTCGACTCTGCCATCAGTGCCTTCTCTTCCTCTTGGAGCGTTAGCCGTTAACGGTGGCTACAGCTTGAGCTCGATGTCCACCCCGGCGGGGAGGTCGAGTCGCTGCAGTGAGTCCACCGTCTTCGGTGTTGGGTTGACGATGTCGAGCAACCTCTTGTGCGTGCGCATCTCGAAGTGCTCGCGTGAATCCTTGTCCTTGTGAGGCGACCGGATAACGGTGTAGATCGAACGCTCCGTGGGGAGCGGGATCGGGCCGTTAACGCTCGCACCGGTGCGAGTCACCGTTTCGACGATCTTCTTCGCCGACTGATCGATGACCTCGTGGTCGTACGCCTTCAGCCTTATCCGTATGTTCATGCCGTTCGCCATTCGCCGTTACCTCGTCTTCCGACTTGCGTTGATAAAGGGACTCGCTATTCCAGGATCTTCGTGACTCGGCCTGCGCCAACCGTGCGACCACCTTCGCGGATCGCGAAACGGAGGCCTTCGTCCATGGCGATGGGCTGGATCAGCGTTACTTCCATCTCGGTGTTGTCTCCCGGCATGACCATCTCGGTCCCCGACGGAAGCACGACCGAACCGGTCACGTCCGTGGTGCGGAAATAGAACTGGGGCCGGTAGTTGTTGAAGAACGGCGTGTGACGCCCGCCCTCGTCCTTGGAGAGGATGTACACCTGGGCGTTGAACTTCGTGTGCGGCGTGATGGAGCCCGGCTTGGTGAGGACCTGACCGCGCTGCACCTCGTCCTTCTTGGTTCCGCGGAGGAGGATCCCGGCGTTGTCCCCGGCCTGAGCCTCGTCCAGCATCTTGCGGAACATCTCGATCCCGGTGACGACGGTCTTCGTCGTCTTGGGCTCGATCCCGACGATCTCGATCTCGTCGCCGACCTTCAGCACGCCCTGCTCGACGCGGCCCGTTACGACCGTGCCTCGACCGGTGATCGTGAAGACGTCCTCGATCGGCATCAGGAAGGGTTTGGCCGTGTCGCGTACCGGCTCGGGGATGTACTCGTCCACCGTCTTCATGAGCTCGAGGACCTGAGCGGCCGCATCGGCATCGCCTTCGAGAGCCTTGAGAGCGGAGACGCGAGTTACCGGGATGTCGTCGCCCGGGTACTCGTACTCGCTGAGCAGCTCGCGCACCTCTAGCTCGACGAGGTCGAGCAGCTCCTCGTCGTCCACCATGTCCGCCTTGTTCAGCGCAACGACGATGTAGGGGACGTTCACCTGGCGGGCCAGGAGGACGTGCTCACGCGTCTGGGGCATGGGCCCATCCGCAGCCGAGACCACCAGGATGGCGCCGTCGATCTGGGCGGCACCGGTGATCATGTTCTTGATGTAGTCGGCGTGTCCGGGCATGTCGACGTGCGCGTAGTGCCGGTTGTCCGTCTCGTACTCGACGTGAGCGATGGCGATCGTGATGCCGCGCTCCCTCTCTTCCGGAGCCTTGTCGATCTGGTCGAAGGCCGTGAACTCCACGTTCGGGTTCGCGTCGTGAAGAACCTTCGTGATCGCAGCGGTCAGCGTGGTCTTTCCATGGTCGATGTGGCCCATGGTCCCGACGTTGACGTGCGGCTTGTTGCGCTCGAACTTCTTCTTTGCCATCGCCCTCTCCTCCTGCCTCTACTTGCTTCCCGGTTCGCCGCGAACGGCGGCAACGACTTCTTCTGCTATGGACTTAGGTGTCTCCTGGTACGAGTTGAACTGCATCGAAGATGTAGCCCGGCCCTGGGTGCGACTCCGCAGCTCCGTGACGTAACCGAACATCTCGGCCAGCGGCACCTGAGCTTTGACGATCCGGTCGGACCCGCGCTGATCCATCGACTCGATGCGGCCGCGACGACCCGAGAGATCGCCGATGACATCTCCCATGTACTCCTCGGGAGTGACCACCTCGACATCGAAGATGGGCTCGAGCAGAACGGGCCTCGCCTTACGAGCCGCGTCCTTGAGGGCCATCGACCCACAGATCTTGAACGCCATCTCGGACGAGTCCACGTCGTGGTACGAGCCATCGTTCAGCGTCACTCGAAGGTCCACGACGGGGAAGCCCGCGAGAACTCCCGATGCCATGGCCTCTTGGATGCCCTGGTCGACCGCGGGGATGTACTCGGTCGGGATCTTCCCGCCGGTGATCTTGTTGATGAACTCATAGCCACCGCCGGGGCCCGTCGGCTCGATCGCGATCACGACGTGCGCGTACTGGCCCTTACCGCCGGTCTGCTTCTGGTACTTGAGGTCGACCTTGGCGACGGACTCACCGATCGTTTCGCGGTAGGCGACCTGAGGCTTGCCGACGTTCGCTCCGACCTTGAACTCGCGGATGAGACGATCGACGAGCACCTCCAGATGCAACTCGCCCATGCCGGAGATGATCGTCTGGCCCGTCTCTTCGTCCGTGTGCACGCGGAACGTGGGGTCTTCCTCGGAGAGTCGCTGCAGCGCGGTGGCAAGCTTCTCGGAGTCGACCTTCGACTTCGGCTCGACCGCAACGTCGATAACCGGAGTCGGGAAAGTCATCTGCTCGAGCAGGACGGGATCCTTCGGATCGCACAGCGTGTCGCCGGTCAGGGTCGTCTTCAAACCGACCACCGCGACGATGTCGCCGGCGAACACCGACTCTTTGTCCTCTCGGTGGTTCGCGTGCATCTGCAGGATGCGACCGACGCGCTCCTTGCGGTCACGGGTCGCGTTCAACACGGACTCGCCGCCCTTGAGCGTCCCGGAGTAGACCCGCAGGTAGGTGAGCCGACCGACGTAGGGGTCGCTCATGATCTTGAAGGCGAGGGCCGAGAACGGCGCCATGTCGTCGGGGGCGCGCTCGACCTTCTCGCCGCTATCCGGCTTCGAAGCCTCCATGGGAGGAACGTCTAGGGGACTTGGCAGGTACCAGGTGACCGCGTCCAGGAGGGGCTGCACCGCCTTGTTCTTGAAGGCCGTTCCGCAGAGCACCGGCGTGATCTCGCCGGTGACCGTGGCGCGCCTGATCGCCTTCCGGATCTGCTCGACGGAAGGCTCCTCCTCGGCGATGTACAGCTCCATGATCTCTTCGTCGTGGTCGGCGAGGGCCTCTAGCAGGTCGTGACGATACTGATCCGCCTGCTCCTTCATGTCGTCGGCGATGGCGCGGTCTTCCCATTCCTCGCCGTTACCGTCCGACGGCCAGTAATGCGCAACCATCGTGACGAGGTCGACGACTCCGTGGAAGTCCGCTTCCTTGCCGATGGGCAACTGGATGCATACGGGGGTGCCGTTGAGACGATCCTTGATCATGGAGACCGTGCGGAAGAAGTCCGCGCCGGTCCTGTCCATCTTGTTTACGAAACAGATGCGGGGCACGTTGTACTTGTCGGCCTGGCGCCAGACGGTCTCGGACTGAGGCTCGACGCCGGCGACGGCATCGAACACGGCGACGGCTCCGTCGAGAACGCGGAGCGACCGCTCGACCTCGACCGTGAAGTCGACGTGTCCGGGCGTGTCGATGATGTTGATCCAGTAGCCCTTCCAGTTGCAGGTGGTGGCGGCAGACGTGATCGTGATGCCGCGCTCCTGCTCCTGGACCATCCAGTCCATGACGGCAGCGCCCTCGTGGACCTCGCCGAGCTTGTACGTGCGACCCGTGTAGTAGAGGATCCGCTCGGTCGTGGTCGTCTTGCCCGCGTCGATATGCGCCATGATCCCGATGTTGCGCGTGTGCGACAACGGGTACTCCCGGATCAATACGCCTCCGCCCTTAACGGACTTTAGCTGGGGACCCTGCCCCTCAGGCTTCTGCTTCTCTGCTGTCTCTGCCATCTCTTTACTGTCTTTCCTTCATCACCATCTGTAGTGAGCGAACGCCTTGTTCGCCTCGGCCATCTTGTGCATGTCCTCGCGACGCTTCACGGCGGAACCTGCGCCGCCAGACGCGTCGAGGATCTCGCTCGCGAGACGATCGGCCATGCTGCGCTCGCGCCTCTTGCGCGAGAACATCACGAGCCACCTGATCGAGAGCGTGGCGCCGCGGCGAGAATCGACCTCGACCGGCACCTGATAGGTCGCGCCTCCGACCCGTCGGGACTTGACCTCGAGCAACGGCCTGATGTTGTCGACCGCCTTCTTGAGCGTCGGCAGCGGGTCCTTGCCGGTCTTCGCCTCGACCTTCTTCAAAGCGTCGTAGACGATCCCCTCGGCGAGGCTCTTCTTTCCTCTCGTCATGATGCGGTTCTGCACCTGCGTCACGAGAAGAGATGAGTAGATCGGGTCCGGAAGGAGCTCGCGCCGGGGAGCGGGGCCTTTACGAGGCATCAGGCGCCTCCCGGCTTCTTGGCGCCGTACTTGGAGCGCGACTGAACGCGGTCCCGGACACCGGAGGTGTCGAGGGCCGCGCGGATGACCTTGTAGCGGACGCCGGGGAGATCCTTCACTCGGCCCCCACGGACGAGGACGATCGAGTGCTCCTGGAGGTTGTGACCGATCCCGGGGATATACGCCGTGATCTCTATGCCAGAGGTGAGACGGACGCGAGCGACCTTGCGTAGGGCGGAGTTGGGCTTCTTAGGAGTGGTCGTGTAAACGCGGGTGCACACGCCACGTCGCTGCGGCGACCCCTTCAGGGCCGGCGACTTGGACTTCTCCTTCTTCGACTGCCGGCCCTGACGGACCAGCTGCTGCACTGTTGGCACAGTCTTCGTTCCTCCCGTCTGGACCCCAGCGGAGCCAGACCAACTCACGGGCCCGCCCGGTGACGGACGGAACCCAAGTTCCCTCGCGCAGCTTGTAGCTGCGCCTCACCTCTATGGGCCGGGGGCGCCGTCCTAACGGGCACCGCGCACCCCAAAGCCGTTTCACCTGCGTGGGCGGGAGATAGGGGCCGGATCCCCAGCGGAGCTGACTCCGCGATCCGGGTGTCCTCCCACTTCGCACAGATCCCGGACCCTCAAGTGACCCTAGGGACGTCGGGATCTTCGTTCGGCGATGAACCCAAACCCCGGCGGTTCCCGGGGCAACCGGGCCTGCCGCAGCTCACCGAACTCGGGCTGCTTCCGTGTTTCAGCGCGCCGTTTCCGTGCGCGCAACACGCCCCCCAGAGGGGACGTACGAGGAGAGGATAAGTCCTCCCCGTTAGGCGGTCAAACGGCCGGGCCACCACCCGGGCCACCTAGAGAAGGGGCCCCCTCGCGGGGACCCCCTACTTCCAGTCTTTCGAGCCTCGTCCTACTCCGCGGCGGAGGTGACCTCCTCGTCGAGAGGAGCCTCCTCGACAGCGTCCTCGCCGGTCGGAACCGAGGTGAGCCCACCGCCGAGCAGCTCGCGAGCCGCCTCGACCGCCTCCGAGTCCTCGACCCGCGGGGGAAGACCCCACATGGCGCGAGCCTCGTCGTCGGAGATGGCTCCCTCGCCGGTCGTAACGACCCGGATCGCTCGGTAGCGGCTCATCCCCGTGCCTGCCGGGATCAGCTTCCCGATGATGACGTTCTCCTTCAGTCCGAGGAGCGGGTCCGACTTGCCGCGGATCGCCGCCTCGGTCAGGACTCGCGTCGTCTCCTGGAAGGAGGCCGCCGAAAGCCAGGACTCCGTCGCCAGAGACGCCTTCGTGATACCCATCAGGATCGGCCGAGCGGTTGCTGCCTCGCTTCCTCCGGCCACTGTCGTCTCGTTAGTTGCCGCGAAGGTTCGAGCGTCGACGAGCTCGCCCGGAAGGAACTCCGTGTCGCCCGGCTCGATCACGTTCACCTTGCGCAACATCTGGCGAACGATCAGCTCGATGTGCTTGTCGTGCACCGCCACACCCTGCGAGCGGTAGACGCCCTGCACCTCGTTGACGAGGTAGAGCTGGACCTCGCGCGTTCCCAGGATGTCGAGGATCTTGTCCGGATCCTTGTTCCCCTCGGTGAGCGCCTCTCCGGCCTGCACCTCATCGCCGTTGCGGACCCGCAGACGCGAACGCCGCGTGGTCTTGTACGTGATCGGCTCGCTGCCGTCGTCCGGCGTGAGCTCGATCGTTCGCACCCGCTCGTCTTCCTGGATCTCGATGCGTCCGGAGGCCTCGGCGATGACCGCCTCACCCTTCGGCGTACGAGCCTCGAAGAGCTCGACAACACGAGGGAGACCCTGCGTGATGTCGTCCGCACCGTGAACACCACCGGTGTGGAACGTACGCATCGTCAGCTGGGTGCCGGGCTCACCGATCGACTGGGCGGCCACGATACCGACTGCCTCTCCCAGCTCGACCATGCTGCCGGTCGCAAGCGAGATGCCGTAGCACTGCTGGCAAACGCCGACCTTGACGTCGCACATGAGCACCGAACGAACCATTACCTCTTCGACGCCGGCGTCCAGGATCTCCTGTGCCAGCTCCGAGGTGATGGCCGTTCCGGCCGGAGCAACAACTGTCTTTCCGGCCTTTGCGTCCTCGAGGAGGACACGCGACATCAGCTTCTGCTTGACGTAGTTCCGGTCCTTCTGGATCTCGAGCTTGATCCCGCGGTCGGTGCCGCAGTCCTCGGCTCGAACCATCAGCTCCTGAGCAACGTCAACGAGACGCCGCGTGAGGTAGCCGGAGTCCGCGGTACGGAGAGCCGTGTCGGCAAGACCCTTTCTCGCACCGTGCGTCGAGATGAAGTACTCGAGCACCGAGAGACCCTCGCGGAAGTTCGCGCGGATCGGGCGGGGGATGATCTCACCCTTCGGGTTCGTAACGAGGCCACGCATACCGGCGATCTGCCGGATCTGAGTGATGTTCCCTCGAGCCCCGGAGTCGGCCATCATCTTGATCGGGTTCAGCGAGTCGAACCCCTTCTCCATCTCGACCTTGACCCGTTCGGTCGCCTCGGTCCAGATCTCGACGAGCTCCTGACGACGCTCGTCCTCGGTGATGACTCCCTTGCGGTACTGGCTCTCGACCTTTTCCGCGCGCTTCTCGTGTTCGGCCAGGATCTTCGGCTTCTCGGCAGGAGTCTGAACGTCCTGCAGACCGACGGTGAGACCCGACTTGCTGGCGAAGCGGAATCCGACGCTCTTGATCGCGTCGAGGATCTCGGCCAATTCCTTCTTGTCGTACGTGCGTGCGCACCGGTCGATCAACGCGGCTAGCTGCTTCTTGCCGACCACGTCGTTCTGGTACGGGAAGTCCTCCGGGAACGCTTCGTTGAGGAACACTCGGCCCGGAGTCGTCACCTTTCGCCTAAGGGGGTTCGCGTCGTACTCCTCTTGCGTCTCGTCTTCGAAGCGCTTGAGGCCGCGCACCGTGATGGATGCGTGGATGTCCACGACGCGTGCGTCGTAGGCCTTGGTGACCTCGTCCACCGAGGAGAGGATCTTGCCCTCGCCGGCCTCGCCGCGATGGTCTGCGGTGAGGTAGTAGACGCCGATGATGATGTCCTGGGTCGGAGCGACGATCGGGTCACCGTGCGCGGGAGACAGCACGTTGTGCGCCGACAGCATCAGCAGCCGAGCTTCGGCCTGAGCCTCGCTCGACAGCGGAACGTGCACGGCCATCTGGTCTCCGTCGAAGTCGGCGTTGAAAGCGACGCAGACGAGCGGGTGGACCTGGATCGCCTTGCCCTCGACCAACACCGGCTCGAACGCCTGGATACCCAGACGGTGAAGCGTCGGTGCACGGTTCAGCAGAACGGGGTGCTCGTGGATGATCTCCTCGAGCACGTCCCATACGTGTGCGCGCGACCGCTCAACCATCCGCTTGGCGCTCTTGATGTTCTGGGCGTGTCCCATGT
>JAXDJL010000290.1:0-6554 GCA_034665685.1 Actinomycetota bacterium
AGCCGTCGGGGCGGCTCAGCAGGTGAGGGAGAAGGTCGAGGCTCGCGCTGTGCCGATAATCGAGAACCCTCGTCGACCCCCCCTGACGGATGTCGAGTAGCCCGGCCTGGGACAGCCGCTGAAGAGCCTCCCGGACGGCCTGCCGGTTCACCTTGAGGGTCTCGGTTAGCGCCCGTTCGGCGGGGAGGGCCGCTCCGGGGCTCAGCCGGCCGGCGACCAATTCATCAAGGATCTGATCGAACGCCGCACCAGAGGCGGAGCGCCTCTCCACCGGTCGTAGCCCCATCCCCCGAGCATGCCACTCGGGGGGCCACTGGTCAACTGGTCAGACCAGTTGCCCTCCTCCCTAAAGGGCGGACCGGAAGCGGGCGGCGGCGCGGGAACGGATCGGTGCGCCGTGGGCGAATCCTGCGGCCGCGAAGTCGAGCCCCGCCAGCCGGGCGAACGATCTGTCGGCGCCGTCGAAGTCCTCTGCGATCGGCATCGCTCGGACCTTGCCGAGGAACGTCATGGCCGCGTCGCCCGGGAACAACACGCCACCATGCTGGGGCCAGAGGTACGCCACGTGCCCGACCGAGTGACCTTTCGTGCCGACTACCTGGATGCCGCCCGCTATCGGAAGCGTGTCTCCGTCATCGACCTCTTCGTCGACCTTGTTCGGCGGCTGCTCGGACATCTTGAGGAACCGCGACAGGACGGCCCCGAGAAAGCCTCGCGACTTCAGGGGCGGCGCCATCCCCCCCGAACGGATGAAAGCCGCTTCGCCGGCTGGCGCGTAGACGGTCGCGTCGGTGCCCTGGGTGAGTGGAGCAAGGCACCCGATGTGGTCCTGGTGGTAATGCGTAACCAGGATGTTCTTGACGTCTTTCGGCGACCGACCGATCGTCTTCAGGCCGCCCCAGATCTCGTCCACGTTCCCCGGCAAACCGGTGTCCACTACCGTGACGGCGCCGTCATCGTCGAGGAGGAAGGCGCCGACCCCCCCAACGGACAATCGGTAGACGCCCGGAGCGATCTTCTTGGTCATGGCGTCAGATGATAAGCAACAATGCCTCGGCCGCTGAACTGCAGGGGAGAGGCGGATGGCCAGACGGTATGTGGATAGGAGACACGCCGGAACGGCGCTGGCGGAGAGGCTGGCGCACCTCGCCGACGACCGATCGGTGCTCGTGTTGGGCCTGCCGCGCGGAGGCGTGCCGGTTGCGGCCGAGGTCGCGCGCGTGCTCGGTTCTCCTCTCGACGTCTTCCTCGTGAGGAAGCTCGGTGTGCCGGGGCGCGAGGAGCTGGCGATGGGCGCGATCGCCAGCGGCGGCGTTCTGACGGTGAACGACGACGTCGTCGCGGCACTGAATATCTCGGACACGATGATGGAGGTCGTTGTGGCGCGAGAGCACAAAGAGCTTGCCCGCCGAGAGCACTTGTATCGCGGCGACCGCCCACAGCTCGATCTGAAAGGTAAGACGGTCGTTCTCGTCGACGACGGCCTTGCCACGGGCGCCACGATGCGCGCTGCGGTGGCGAGTGCGAAGTTGAAGGATGCAGGCAAGACGATCGTCGCCGTTCCGGTGGGCGCACCGCAGGTCTGTGCCGAGCTGGCTCAAGAAGCGGACGAGGTCGTGTCCGTGCTGACTCCGGGGAAGCTGATCGCGGTCGGATTCTGGTACCAGGACTTCTCGCAGGTGACGGATGACGAGGTGTCGGCGCTCTTGGAGACTCGAGCCGGTTAAGACGCTCCGATCTCCGAGCGGTACCACTCGATAGAACGGGGGAGCCCCTCCTCGAGCGGAACCTGCGGCTCCCAACTCAAGATCTGTCTCGCCCTCGTGATGTCGGGGCACCGGACCTTGGGGTCGTCTTCGGGCAGATCGCGGTACACGATCTCCGACGAGCTCCCGGTGTACTCGAGGATGAGCTGCGCCAGCTCCGAGATGGTCCGCTCGTCCGGGTTCCCCAGGTTCACGGGGTCGTGCTCGTCCGACTCGGCCAGCGAGAGGATCCCCCTCACGAGGTCGTCGACGTAACAGAAGCTGCGGGTCTGCGAGCCGTCTCCGTAGATCGTTATGGGCGACCCCTCGAGGGCTTGTTTCACGAAGTTCGGGATCGCGCGTCCGTCGCCGGGGGCAAGACGAGGGCCGTAGGTGTTGAAGATCCGCACGATCTTGGTGTCAAGCCCGTAGGAGCGGTGGTACGCCATGACCGCCGCTTCCGCGTAACGTTTCGCCTCGTCGTAGACACTGCGCGGGCCGGTGCACGACACGTTGCCGCGATAGCTCTCGGGTTGCGGATTCACCTCGGGATCTCCGTAAACCTCGGACGTGGAAGTCAGAAGTAAGGGGGCGTTCGCCGCGCGAGCGATGTTGAGTGCGTTGATGGTGCCCACGCTGCCGACCTCGAGCGTGGGGATGGGATTGGCCAGGTACGCGGGAGGACTTGCGGGGGAGGCCATATGGACCACGAGCGAGGGAGCCGGCTCCGCCGCGTAGGGCTTCGTTATGTCGTGCTCGACGAGGGTGAAGCGTGGATCGTCCCGCAGGTGCTCTACGTTGCGCGCGGCGCCGGTGATGAAGTTGTCCAAGCACAGAACTTCCTTCCCCTGCGCGAGGAAACGTTCACAGACGTGTGAACCCAGGAAGCCGGCTCCCCCCGTGATCAGGACTGGGCCGGTCACGGCATCGTCTCTACGAGCTGGGCGCGAAGGTCTCTTTCCATCGCACGGATGGTAAAGCGAACCCTTGTGGGGGTGGTCTACAGCTCGGGATAGGTGCCCGTCGGCCCGTCGACGAAGAACTCGCGGTAGGGGCCGGGGGCCTCGCCATCCAGCAGAGTCCAGAGCCGATCGAAGGCGGTGACCATCACGATATGGGTCTGGCTCTTCTCCGACGCGTGACCCGCCATCGGCGAGTTGTACTCGGGATCGAGCTGGTTTCCGGCGTAGCTGGTCGCCGTCGTCTCACGCTCCGACTCGGCGCTCTTGCGGCCGATCGTGTACATGTCGGTGGGGATCTCGGCGGCCGCCAGCAACGAGGTCATCTCGCGTGCTTGGTTGTAGGGGACGAGGCCGTCGTCGAGGCCGTGCACCACGATCACTCCTTCGATGCCGGAGGCCTGGATGTCCTCGATCCGCGTCACTACCGCGTGCTCCGCATAGACGTCGGGCTTCTCCTGGAAGGTTCCGCCCATCTCTTCTTCGATATCCGCTTTGGCGTTCGCAGCGAATTCGTTGACGGATTCCAGGGCGGATGCGCCGGCGTAGGTCTCGATGACGTTGACGGCTCCCTCCACGTCGACCCAGTAGTCGAAGAGCGGGCTCCCATCCTTACGGTGTGCGTCCTTTGCGAGCGCTACCGCGAGACCGGACGCGTTGCCGCCCATGCTCACTCCGAAGATCACGATCTTCTCGATAGAGGGGCACTGTGCCTCGAACAACTGTGCCGCTGCGATCGAGTCTTGCGCTCCCTCCATCACGCGCCACCCGCGCGCTTCGGGAAGTCCGTCGCCGTTCGCGTCGGGCGAGATCTTGGTGCCGCGGTAATCCATAGCGACCGCGGCCACGCCGTGCTCCGCCGCCGACCTCTTCATGTGCTCCACCCACGAGGCGGAGGTGTGGCCGTATCCGTGCGCAAAAACCACTAGTTCCGTTGGCGCCTGGGTGGGTACCGCGTATCGACCCTGCGCCGTTTCGAAGCCTTGGGTGGTGGCCACCCTCACGCTTAGATCGCGCGCGTTGTCATCGCGGTCGACGCACTGCACCTTGGCCTTCTTGGGGTTGTTGGCATGGGGCGGGGGAGTCGCGCCGGCGTGGGAGGCGAGCGCGGTGCCCAGCAGCGTCACCATCGCGAGCAGTGCGGCTGGGTGCGGCGAACGAAGCTTCTGGATCACTGATGACCTCCGGGATGGCTTGTTGGTTCCTTCCCAGATTCGCCGTGTGGAGGGGGCGGCCCTGCTCGCGGCGCTCAGGTCGCGGGAGCAACCAGACATTTCGGACGTGCGGAGCCCCTACTCCTCTATCGGGAGCCCGGCGGCCCTCCAACCGGCGAAGCCGTCTACGACGTCCGTCGCGTTCGAGAAGCCGAGCACTTGCAGCCGAGCCGCCGCGAGGCTCGACGAATAGCCCTCGGCGCACAGGACGATCAGACGATCGCCGGTCCCCTCGACGCGTTCGTCGCGGCTGTCCGAATCCGGATCGACGCGCCACTCGAGCACGCTGAGCGCCAGCTCCAGCGCGCCGGGCACGCGCCCGTCTCGCGCGCGTAGATCGGCGGAACGGGTGTCGATCAACTTGGCTCCCGCGTTCATCTCTGCGAACGCCTCTTGGGGGGTCAGGCGGCGCAGGCCGGAGCGTGCGAGCTCGAGCATCTCGTGGATCGTTCGTCGCTCCATCGCGAGAGCGTAGTCGCGTCCCCGCGCCACTCGATGGGCATGAGGAAGGGCCCCGTTTGCACGGGGCCCTTCTGTTCAAACCGGAACTGTCTGGTTGCTACCTGACGACGTACTTCCAGGTCACGTTCGCGACGGGGCTGCCGGCCCAGTTGCAGGCGCTGATGCTCAGCGTCTTCTTCCCGAACACCGGGAGAACGACCTTCTCTTCCATGGGATCTCCGCCCAGCCCTGCCATTGCGCTGGTCTGGTCACCGGTGGAGGAGGCGAGCACCGCACCGTTCTTGTCGAGGACGTAAAGGTCCCAGTCGCCCTCGAACCCGTCCAGCAGCACGCTGAGCTTGCCGGTGGCGGGGGCCTTGACGGGCGTGGTCACCTTGTGGACGCCCTCGACCGCTCCGAGGCAGCCGTTCGGGTCGACGTCGGTCAGCACGGGAAGAGGGGCGGCCATGACCTGGTAGCTCCCCTTGGTGGTCTTGCCGGCCATCGCCGGTCCTGCGAATGCCCCTGCCACGAGGGCGAGGCCGAGAAAAGTGGTGATCGCCTTGCGCATCTGCTTATCCCCTTTGTGATGGCGTCCTTGACTTCAGACTTCGTCGGCCGCCGGTCGTTTCCTGCCGGAGAGATGCCCCGAGAACGACGTTTCGGAGGACATAACGGACATTCATCGCTAAGCAGGTGGGAGGTGGCCGAACGGTCGGCTCGGCTAGCGTTGTCCGATGCCGGAACTGCCCGAGGTCGAGTCGGTCCGGCGCCAGCTCGACCCGGAGCTGAGCGGCCGGAGGATCGAGGAGGTGTGGGTCGATCCTCACCCGGCCATGCCCCGCGAGTTCCTCGACGTCGAACGCGCCATCGGACACACGGTCGAACGCGTCGGCCGGCGCGGGAAGTTCCTCATCTCTCCGCTTGACGGCGACCTCGAGCTGGTGATGCACCTCGGCATGACGGGTTCCTTCCAGTTCGACCTCGACGATCCCCACGTGCGCGCCTCGCTCCACCTCGATGACGGGAGGCGTTTGGCCTTCCGGGACGTGAGGCGTTTCGGCAGGATCGCAGTCGTCGACGCGGGTGACTACCGGCAGTTGCCCACGCTTGCGATGCTGGGACCCGAGCCGTTGTCCGACGAGTTCGATGCACGCGAGTTCGCGACCGTGCTATCCCGCACCACCGCGCAGATCAAGCCCTACCTCCTGTCGCAGCGTCCGGTCGCGGGGGTGGGGAACATCTATGCCGACGAAGCCCTGTGGCTCGCACGGATCAATCCCAAGTCGCGCCGCGTCGGACGACACCGGGCGTTCGATCTGCACTCGGCGATAAGGACGGTGCTCAGCGATTCGATCGACCGAGAGGGAACGACGTTCCGCGATTACCGGATGGTGAACGGCGAGTCGGGTCGCAACGCGAGCTTCCTGATCGCCTACGGGCAGGTGGGCCGGCCCTGCCCTCGTTGCGCGACGCCGCTGAAGAAGATCGTTCTGGGAGGGAGAGGGACCACGTACTGCCCGCGCTGTCAGCGCTCGTGAGCGCGATGCCCGATCGAACTATCCACCCACTCGGCCCGTTAGCATCCCTTCAGATGATCCCCGCCGAATCGCTCGACCGGCTCTATGAAGCGCCGCTCGCGGACTTCACGACGACGCGGAACGCTCTTGCCGCCGAGCTCAAGGAGGCGGGCAACGAGGAGGGGGCCGCCGAGCTGAAATCTCTGCGCAAGCCGGCCGTGGCGGCCTGGGCGGTGAACCAACTCGCTCGACGACATCCCTCGGACGTTCGGCGACTCTTCGAGATACGTGACGAGATCGCGTCCGCAGGCAACGCGAGCGCGATGCGGAGCGGAGCCGACGAGCGGAAGAAGCTCTTGATCTCACTCGTCTCGCGAGCTGAGTCGATCCTGGCCGAGGCCGGGCACGCGGCATCCTCGTCCACCAGCGAGCGCATCATGCAGTCACTGCAAGCAGGCGATACCGATGAGGATCGCGCCGCCATAGTCGAGGGCAGGTTGACGAAAGAGCTCAGTCCCTCGGGGTTCGGGGGCCTGGCCGGTTTCTCTCCCGGTGACGTCGCCGGCGACCACGACGAACACGCGGCCGAGAGGGCCGCCGAGAGACGTCAGCGGGTGGACGCCCGGGAGGCAGAGGCCGAGGCGGAAGAAAGCGACTCGCGGGACGCGGCGCGGG
>JAXDJL010000291.1:0-5774 GCA_034665685.1 Actinomycetota bacterium
CCATCACGGCGTCCAGACTCTCCTTCACTCCCTTGGGGCTGCCGGGCAGGTTCACGATGAGCGTTCTCCAGGCCGATCCTGCGATGCCTCGAGAGAGCACCGCGAGGGGAGTCTGTCGCGCTCCTGCGGCGCGCATCAGTTCCGGGAGCCCGGGAGCCTCTTTTTCGATCACCTGCTTCGTTGCCTCCGGAGTTACGTCTCGCTCGGCGAAACCCGTGCCTCCGGTGGTGACCACGAGGTTGATGCCCTTATCCACGCACTCGCGCAACATCGCCGAGATCTCGGCGGCTTCGTCGCGCACCACGCTCTCGACCGCGATCTCGAAACCGGCCTCGCGCAAGATCGATGTTGCGCTCGGGCCGGACTTGTCCGCGCGCGTTCCCGCGTCGACTCCGTCGCTGACGGTGATGACGGCCGCCGAGTAACTCATCAGCAGAACATCTAGGAAACGGCCGGGCGGCGTTCCGTCCACGGTCGTGCCTCTTCTAACTGCGCGCTCAACCGGATAAGCAGCGCATCGCCCGCAGGGGGACCGATGAGCTGGACGCCGATGGGGAGGTCGCTCTCGTTCCAGTAGAGAGGCACAGACGCAGCGGGTTGCCCGGTAACGTTCGCCGCGGGCGTGTAAGGGATGAAGAAGCCGGACCGGAGAAGCTGCATCAGCGGGTCCTCCTCCTCGAAGATCCACCCCACCGGGACGGGAGGAAGGGCGAGCGTTGGGGTCAAGAGGACGTCGTAGTCGTCCCAGAACGCCACGACCTTGCGAGCGAACGCATGTGCCTTCGTCAACGCCTGCATGTGAACGACGCTCGGCATCTCTCGCGCCGTCTCTAAGAGATAGGCATTGAGCGGTTCCATGTTCTCGGGGCCGAGGAAGTCGAGCACGGCGGTCCCGCTTGCGATGAGCTGGACGAAAGCGGGCGCCAGCTCCTGGTCCACCCATGCAAGAGCCGCCTCTTCGACGTGATGTCCGAGCGACTCGAGGAGTGAAGCAGCGTCTTGCATCGCCGCCACCACCTCGGGGTCGGGATCGATCTCGTTTGGGTTGGTCGTGGTGTAAGCGATCCGCAGAGCGCCCGGGTCCACGCCCGCCTCGTCGGCGAAGGGTCGTTCCGGCGGCGGGGCCCAGTAGGGATCGCCCGTTTCGTAACCCGACAACACATCGAGGAGCGCCGCGCTGTCTTTCACGGTGCGAGCGATCGGTCCGACGCCACTGAAGCCGTGCCAGTGTTCGCCGAGGCGCGGACCGGCGGACACGCGTCCGCGCGAGGGCTTCAGACCGTAGAGCCCACAGCAAGAGGAGGGGATCCTGATGGACCCTCCTCCGTCGGCCCCTTGCGAGATGGGGCAAAGGCCCGCGGCCAGCGACGCCGCGGCCCCCCCACTCGATCCACCAGGAGTGCGATCCGTGTCCCACGGGTTCCGGGTGATCCCGTTGAGCTGAGATTCCGCGACCGGAACCGACCCGAACTCCGACGTATTCGTCTTGCCCAGGATGATGAATCCGGCCTCCCGGATCCTTCTCACCGCGTTCTCGTCCTCGTCCGGAACGTAATCGGCCAACGCTTTCGTCGACAGTGTGGTCCGGATGCCCGCGGTCTCCTGGAGGTCCTTTATGGAGATGGGAACCCCGTGGAACGGAGGGAGCTCGTCACCGCTCGCTACGGCTTCCTCGGCCCGGCGGGCGCTCTCGAGGGCCTGATCGCCGGCAACCGTGACGTACGAGTTGAGCTGGTCGTCGAGCTTCTCGATCCGGCCGAGATAGGTCTCGACCAGCTCGACGGGGGAGACCTCTTTCGCACGGATGAGTGCGGCGAGCTCGGTTGCAGATCTGAAGGCCAGGTCGGACAAGGGATCCCTCTCCTTTTGGTGCCTACTAGACGCCGCAAGGGACAGTAGCACCGGAGTTCCGGCCGCTTCGGGGCGTGCAGGGGCCGGTGTTAGCTCCCGTTCGATCCTTCCGCGCCGACCCACGACGTCCCGTCCGCGTAGACCTCCCGCTTCCAGATCGGTACGGACCGCTTGATCTCGTCGATCGTCCAGTGGCAGGCCTCGAGCGCTTCGCGTCGATGCGGCGCGGCGCACACGACAACCACCGTCGGCTCTCCCAGATCGCATACGCCGACGCGGTGCAGGGCGACGACGGCGGCGAGATCCCACTTGCCGGCGGCTTCCTCGGCTATGGCCGTCAGCTTTTCGCTCGCCAGAGTTGGATGCGCTTCGTACTCGAGTCGAAGCACCCGATCTTTCGCCCGATCCGGAACGGAGGCGCTGGATCTGACGGTGCCCACGAAGCTCGCGATGGCGCCGCACTCGTCGGACGCAGCGTCCTCGATGGCGCGCGACGGGTCGAGGGGCCGCTCGGTCAGCTCCGTCGTGATCTTTGCCATGGCTCGATGTTAGGCGCGGGCCGAGGAGTCTGGAAGGAGCGTGAACTCGTAGATGTCGCCGAGGGGCTCGAAGCCCAGCCGCAAGTAGAAATCCTTCGGCCAATCCTCGGCGTCCGCAACGAGGAAGATCAGTTGGTGTCCCTCTGCGAGCGACACCTCTACCGCCTTCTGTACCACCGCCCGAGATAGTCCGCGCTTGCGGAAGGGCTCGATCGTTCCGACATCCTCGATCTGTGCCACCGTTCCGTCCGAGTAGAGGTCACAGAACGAGGCGATCTGGCCATCCGCCAGAGCGGCATAGTTCCGCACCTTCACCGCTTTGGCAGCGGTTACCGTCCGCGCTCGGATCAGTTGATCGACGACCTTCTCGGTCAAACCGGCGGATCCCGGCCCGGTGCGCCACGCGTAGTAGCGACGGCGCGCCTCGGCTATGCGCTCCTCGGCCAGCTCCACGGCCGGGGCGGCGGAGGGTGCGAGAACGGGTTGCCGCAGAGCCATCACCACAAGGCGGTCGATGGCCCACCCGAGCTCCTGGAAGCCGGGAACGAGCGCAGCGCCCAGAGACCCGTCGTTGACGAGCACGCGCCGGTGCCTCAGTCCGTGCACGCTCTGGATCTCTTCGGCGATCCCGGCCAGCTCGCGTGCCGATCGGGGCGCTCGCGAGGGGTCGGCTCGGAAGAAGTTGAGTGAATAGACGTCTGGGAATTCGCTGTGGGTCACCGCTATCCCGGCCGGCCGCCGCTCCACGATCTCGGCCGCTCGTTCCTCCACTCCTTCCATGAAGGAGATCGCGCGTCCGAACTCATCGGTCCGGTCGGCACCACCGGTCGTCGCAGGCTCCCTAGACGCCACTTGTGATCGCGGCGCAGATCGCTTCGGCGACCTCGTCCGTCTTCGCGGGAGGGCCGGTCGGCCGCAGGTCCGGGGGCCGCACCTTGCCCTCTGCCAGCACGCGGGCCACCCCGCGCTCGAGGCGTTCCCCGTCTTGCGGCATCTTCAGGTGACGCAGCATCAGAGCGGCGGACAGGATCATCCCGATCGGGTTGGCGATGCCGCGTCCGGCGATGTCGGGAGCCGATCCGTGCGTCGGCTCGAAGACGGCGTATTCCTTGCCGAGATTCATCCCCGGCGCGACGCCGAGCCCACCGACGAGCCCCGCGCAGAGGTCCGAGATGATGTCCCCGTAGAGATTCGGGAGCACGATGACATCGAGGTCCTCGGGATGCCACGCGAGCCACATGGCCAGCTCGTCCACCTGCATCGCCTCGAACCCGACGTCGCGGTACTCCTCCGCCATCCGTTCACCCGTTTCGAGCCACACTCCGTCGGAGAACTTCATGATGTTGGCTTTGTGCCCCAGGGTCACCTTGCGGCGACGATGCCTCTTCGCGTACTCGAACGCGAACTCGACGATCGCCCTCGTTGCGGACACCGATATGGGCTTCACGGAGACTCCGGCATCCTGAGCGATCGGGTAGCTGTGCATGTACTTCAGATAGCCACGGAGCTTGTCGAGCTCGGGGGACCCAACCTCGAACTCGATGCCTTCGTACAGGTCCTCGGTGTTCTCGCGGACCACGACGATGTCGACCCCGTCGTGATGCGAAGGAACCCCCGGGTAGAGGCGGCAGGGCCGCACGCTGGCGTAGAGGTCGAGCTCCTGCCGCAGGGCGACGTTGATCGACCTGAATCCGGTTCCCACCGGGGTGGTGACCGGTCCCTTGAGGGCGACTTTGTTGGTGCGGATCGAGTCGAGAACGTGAGGGGGGAGCGGGTCCCCGTGCGTTTCGATGGCCGGCGCGCCGGCGTCGTGCACGTCCCATTCGATGCCGACGCCCAAGGCATCCACGACCTTGCGGGTCGCGGCGGACACCTCTGGTCCGATCCCATCTCCGGGGATAAGGGTCACTCGTGGCATGGGCCTCAGGGTAAACGGCACCGCGCGCCGGGTTCGCGAAAGAATCTCGTCCCTCGCCCGGTCGCGCGCGCCCAAGGTTTGATAGCTTCCAGCGCGGCTCCTGCGGAGCCCGAAACTCAAGCGTCCGGACGCGGTGAGCGTCCGGCGTCGCCCGCGACGAAGGGGGTAATCCGTGGCAATGGGGACGCGTTCCGGCGGACTAGAGGGTTACTTCAAGCTCCGGGAACGAGGGTCTGACGTTCGCACGGAGGTCATCGCAGGCTTCACGACGTTCATGACCATGGCGTACATCCTGTTCCTGAATCCGCTGATCCTCGGGCTCGTCACGGACAGGGACGGTCTCACTCTCGATCCGGCGTCCGTGCTCACCGTCACCGCGTTGGCGGCCGGCATCACGACCATCGCGATGGGCGCCTACGCGAACTACCCGTTCGCCATAGCGGCCGGTCTGGGCCTCAACGGAGTCGTGGCATTCCAGTTGGTGGGCGCGAGCGGACTGTCGTGGCCCGAGGCGATGGGGGTCGTGGTGATGGAAGGGATCATCATCCTCGTCCTGGTGTTGACGAAGTTCAGGCAGGCCGTGATGGATTCCGTGCCGCTGCCCATCAAGCATTCGATAGCGGTCGGGATCGGCTTGTTCATCACGATCATCGGCTTCGTCGATGCGGGTTTCGTGACCAGCACCGCTCAGGCGAACCCACCGCTACAGCTCGGCACCGGGAACGAGCTAAGAGGATGGCCGATCCTCATCTTCATCGTCGGACTCCTCCTGATGATCGTCCTCTTCTCGCGAGGAGTGCCGGGTGCCCTGCTGATCGGCATCCTCGTCACGACGGTTCTTGCGGTGATCGTGAACGAGGCCTTCCTCGAGGGACAAGGATTCGGCGCGGCGGCGAACTTCGGCAAGATCGTGGACGTCCCGTCGGGACATAACTTCTCTTTGATCGGAGACTTCTCGTTCGGGTTCATCGCGGAACTGGGAATCATCTCTGCGGCGCTGGCGGTGTTCACCCTCATGTTGAGCGACTTCTTCGACACGATGGGCACCGCGATCGGGTTGGGCGGCGAAGCGAAGCTGTTGGACCAGAACGGGCAACTGCCCGACATCGACAAGGTGCTGCAGGTGGACTCGGCCGCCGCGATCGTGGGTGGCGCTTTCTCTTCCTCCTCCAACACGACATACATCGAGAGCGCTTCCGGGATAGCAGCGGGTGGGCGAACCGGCTTGTCGGCGGTCGTCACGGGCGGACTGTTCTTGCTGTCGATCTTCCTGTCGCCGCTGGCGGTCATCATCCCGTTCCAGGCGGCGGCCCCCGCGTTGGTGATCGTGGGCTTCCTTATGTTGAGGACGGTTCGAGAGATCCCTTGGGATGACATCGAGCTTGCGATCCCAGCTTTCTTGACGATCGTCGTCATGCCGTTTACCTACTCGATCACGAACGGGATCGGGGCCGGCTTCGTGTCAT
>JAXDJL010000292.1:0-2603 GCA_034665685.1 Actinomycetota bacterium
GACGGTTGCGGAGATGGCCGAGCTCGCGCTGGAGACCGGTCATTCGCGCTTCCCCGTCTACGGAACCGACCTCGACGACATCCTCGGCGTCGTGCATCTTCGTGAGCAGTACCGGATCCCGGCCGCCGAGCGCCCGACAACGCGCGTCACCGAGTTGATGCAGGAAGCCTTGGTGGTGCCCGAGGCGCGCAACCTCGCCGGCCTGCTGCTCGAGATGCGGAGGGGACGCACCCAACTCGCGGTGGTCGTCGACGAATACGGGGGCACGGCCGGGATCATCACCCTCGAAGACATGCTCGAGGAGATCGTCGGCGAGATCGAGGACGAGCACGATCCCGCGATCGGTACGCCGCACCTCACAACACCCCTTGCCGGCGCGCACGTGGTCTCGGGGATGTTGCACAGGGATGAGGTCCTGGAGCTCACGGGATTCGAGATGCCGGACGGCGACTACGAGACGCTCGCCGGCTTCCTGCTCACCCTCTTCGACAGGATCCCCGAACAAGGCGAGCAGACCACGTACAACGGCTGGGAGCTGAAGGTCGTCGAGATCATCAAGAACCGCGTTGCGCAGGTGCTGCTCGTCGCACCGCCCGCGCGGTCCACCACCGAGGAAGAGGACGAGTCGTGAGCGTCTGGTACCTCGTAGCAGCTCTCGTCTTGTTGCTGGCGAATGGATTCTTCGTAGCCGCCGAGTTCGCTCTCATCGCGGCGCGCCCCTCGAAGCTCGAGCAGCTCGCGAACGAAGGAGATCGGCGCGCGAGAGTCGCTGTGGCGTCCGTCAAGGAGGTCTCCTTCATGCTGGCGGGGACGCAGCTCGGGATCACCATGGCATCGCTCGGGCTCGGTTACGTCGCCGAGCCTTCCATCGGGCACCTGCTCGAGAGAGCGGGCTCGAGCGCCGGAGTGCCGGAGCCCGTCGTGCACACCCTGTCGGTCGTCCTCGCTCTGACGATCGTCGTCTTCCTGCACATGGTCGTGGGCGAGATGGCGCCCAAGAACCTCGCCATCGCCGACCCCGAAAGGGCCGCGCTGCGGATAGCCGTACCGTTCCGCCTCTACGCGAACTTCTTCCGGCCGTTCATCAACGTGCTGAACTCCGTGGCCACGGCGGGACTCCGTCTCATGGGCGTCGAGCCCAAGGATGAGTTGCTCAGCGCGCACAGCGCGCAGGAGATCGGCTACATGATCAGCGAATCGGCGAAGGGCGGCTTGCTGAAACCGATCGAGCACCGTCTTCTATCGGGGGCCGTCAACTTCCGTCAACGCGACGCAGCCTCCGTGATGGTCCCGCGCACCGAGCTCGTCGCCATCCCGATCACGGTGACGCCCGCCGAGATCGAGTCCATCACGCTGTCCAGCGGACACTCGCGCCTCCCCGTCTACGAGCAGGACCTCGACCACATCGTCGGCTTCTTCCACACCAAGGACCTCCTGAAGATCGAACCGTCGGCGGTCGATCGTCCTCTCGCTCTCTCGCTGGTGCGCCGGATGCTCGTCGTACCGGAATCGCGCAAGCTCCATCCTTTGATGCGAGACATGCGGCGCGAGCGGAACCACTTCGCGCTCGTGCTGGACGAGCATGGGGGAACGGCGGGGGTGGTGACGCTCGAGGATCTGCTGGAGGAGCTGGTGGGCGAGATCCTCGACGAGTACGACGAGGACGAGGCCGGGATCCAGCGCCTGGGGGGCGACAGATACGTGATCCCCGGAACGCTGCGGATAGACGAGGCCAAGGACCGGCTCGGGGTCGAGCTTCCGGAGGGCGAGTACGAAACGGTTGCCGGATTCATCATGGATCAACTGGGTCGCATCCCCCACCGCCGCGACCTCGTGATGCATCGCGAATGGCTGCTAAGGGTCCTGAGCATGCGTCGTCGTCGCGTTCTGCAGGTGCTGATCGAGCGCAATCCCGCGGTCGCTTCGCTTCGCCCGGAGGAGGCCGGTCGTTGAGGATCGTCCGGGAGCAGCGCCTTCTCTCGATCGGGTCTCTTGCCTATCTCGTACTTCTTCTTGTCGCCGGCATCGTTTGGGGGCGGTCGCAGTGGCCGTTCTACGCGTTGTTCATGAGCGCAGTCTTCGCGTTGGTGGCTTTCATATACGAACGATCTCCGCTCAGCCCCTTGGTCCTCTGGGCGCTCTCGATCTGGGGCCTGACACACATGATCGGGGGCCTGGTCGAGTGGAACGGCGACATCGTCTATCAGGCGACCGTCCTTCCCGGCCTTCGTTTCGACAAGGTGGTGCATGCCTTCGGCTTCGGCGCTGCGACCGCCGCCTGCTTCCAACTGATCGAGGACAAGTTCGGCGCGGACGGCAAAGAGAGGACGATCGCGTGGTTCGCCGCCCTTTCCGGACTCGGCTTGGGGGCGATAAACGAGACGATCGAATTTCTGATCGCGCGTTACACGGCTCACTCGAACGTAGGTGGTTTCCTCAATACCGGGTGGGATCTGGTTGCGAATGCCGTTGGAGCAACGATCGCAGCCGTCTTGTGCGTGCGACTTCGCGCCCGATCGGGCGCCGCAAGCACTTCTTCTCCTAGCTAACCGCGTTCTGCGGAGACGGATCGGATGATTTGCGCGTTGGGATGGGCGCGTTAG
>JAXDJL010000293.1:0-3178 GCA_034665685.1 Actinomycetota bacterium
CCCGAGGGCGTGATCTCGCCGATGACTCGCGCGTCCAGCTCCCAGCGCTCGCACACCTCGAGGACGTCTTCCACCTTCGCGGGGTCGACGACGGCCATCATGCGCTCCTGCGACTCCGAGATCATGATCTCGAACGGCTCCATGCCGGGCTCCCGCAGGTGCACGCGGTCGAGAAGCAGTTTCATCCCCGTCCCGGCCTTCGCCGTCATCTCCGACGTGGGGCACGAGATGCCGCCCGCGCCGAGGTCTTGGAAGCCGACCAGGAGATCGCGTCGCACAAGCTCCAGGCACGCTTCGATCAGAAGTTTTTCAGAGAAGGGGTCTCCGACCTGAACGGACGGCCTCTTGTCCAGAGAGTCCTCGTCGAACTCGGCCGATGCGAGCACGCTCGCGCCGCCGATCCCATCGCGGCCCGTGCGCGAGCCGATGAGGATCACCTGATTGCCCGGTCCCTCCGCGCGTCCGTGCATCAGCTTCGTTTCGATCACGCCGAGGCACGCGACGTTGACGAGCGGGTTCTCCGCGTAGCACTCCTCGAACACCATCTCGCCTCCGACGGTGGGAACGCCGATCGAGTTTCCGTACGACGAGATGCCGTGCACCACTCCATCGACGAGATATCTGGTGCGCGCGTCGTCGAGGGGGCCGAAACGGAGCGAGTCCATGAGGGCGATCGGTCGCGCACCCATCGAAAGGATGTCGCGAACGATTCCGCCGACGCCGGTTGCCGCACCGTTGAACGGCTCGACGAATGACGGGTGGTTGTGCGATTCGATCTTCCACGCCACCGCGACTCCGGGGGCGACCTCGATGATCCCGGCCCCCTCACCCGGGCCCACGAGGATGTGCTCGCCCGACGTGGGGAGGTTCCGGAGATGAACGCGGCTGGACTTATAAGAGCAGTGCTCGCTCCACATCACGGAGAACATCGCGAGCTCTGTGTACGTCGGATCGCGCTCGAGTCGGAGCTTTATTGCTTCGAGCTCTTCATCCGTCAGCCCGAGCTCTCGGTGGAGTCCCTCTTCTGCGGTGGTGGTGGGAGCGGCGGGAGGTTTCAAACGCTAGCCAGCCCCCGGCGCTCGCTCGCCGAGTCTCTAACTCGGTCGAGGATCGACTCGAGGATGGTCCGGCCGTCCTCCGACCCCAACAGCCCCTCAACGGCCCGCTCCGGGTGGGGCATCAAGCCGAAGACATTGCCGGTCTCGTTAACGATGCCGGCGACGTCGTCGAGAGAGCCGTTCGGGTTGTCCGCGTAACGGAGAACGATCTGTCCCCGCTCCTTCATGCGCGCGAGTGTGGCTTCGTCCGCGTACCAGTTGCCCTCGAAGTGGTTGATCGGGATCCGCAGGATGTCGCCCTCTTTCGCGCGAGAGGTGAACGCCGTCTCGCTGTTGTCGACGCGCAGATCGATCCACTTGCAGATGAACTTGAGCCCGGCGTTCTTGCGAAGCGCGCCGGGCAACATGCCGGCCTCGCAGAGGATCTGGAAGCCGTTGCAGATGCCGATGACCAGGCCTCCCGCGTCGGCATGCGCGCGCACCGCTTCCATGATCGGAGAGAACTGCGCGACCGCGCCCGTTCTGAGGTAGTCGCCGTGTGCGAACCCGCCGGGAAGGACCACCACGTCGACTTCGGGGAGCTTGGTATCGCCGTGCCAGACCATCTCGGGCTCCGCGCCCAGCTTCCTCAGAGCTCGGAAGCAGTCCTGCTCGCAGTTCGATCCGGGGAACACCACGATGCCGACCCTGACCGGCACCTCACCCATCGATGCTCACCTCGTAGGACTCGATGACTGTGTTGGCGAGGAGGCGCTCGCACATCTCGTGCGCTTGGATGCGCGCTTCCTCGGGGGACCCGGCTTCGAGCGACAACTGGATGCGCTTCCCGACGCGCACGCCGGCGACGCCGGAATAACCGAGGGCCGGAAGCGCTCGCTCGATCGTTTGTCCCTGCGGGTCGGCGATGCCGTCCTTCAGCATCACGCTTATCTCCGCGGTGTAGGTCATCCGGATCCCACGATCGCTACCGCGCCGAACCTGAACGCAAGGACGATCAGCGCGAGGCACATGGTTGCCGCCGCGCCGGCGGCAAGACTGCGTGAGACCTTGACGCGAGCGGCCACCCCTACTCCGATGACGAAGAGGCATAGGGACCACACGGCCAGAGCCACTGCGATCGCGACGGACAGTGCGGCCCAAACCGCGGCCACGGCATCGGATGGCACCCGGCTGGTGAACGAGTCCGGTCCCACGATTAGCAGGTCCGCCGGTAGGAGCAGCACGAGAGCGGCGACCTGCGGGAACGCGGCCGCGCCCCACACGAGACGCAGCGCGCGGGGCGACGCCGATCCCCCCATCCGGGCGACAACGCGCGCTCCGATCGCGCCCCAGATGGCCTGGGCCAGCAAAGCGAGGATCACTCCAAGGCCGCAACCTGCCGCGAGGAACCACCACTCGAACGCGCGGGCGGAGTCCTCGCGGAGCCCGATCAGCCCGCTCAACTTCAGCCATAAGAGGACCAACGCAGCGCCCCCGACGGCACCGAGAACGTAGGTGCTGATCCCTTCAGGTAGCGCGGTGCCGGCCTTGTCCTTCCGCGCCATCGAGCGCAGAGCTGCGTCGAACCCAGCGCGCGGCGACACCAGGACGGATCGAAGCGTTGCGCCGAGATGCGCGGCCGCGACGCGAGGTGCTCGCGTGCTTGCGCCGGTGGCGCTCATGCCCCCACCTCGGCGAGCCACTCCTGCAGCGGCCGTGTCGTTACCTTCTCGAAGGCCTGCACGTAGCGCTCGGTCGTCGCCGCGACCACATCGGCCGGGAGGTCGGGCGGCGGAGGCGAATGGTTCCACCCGCTCGCGTCCAGCCAGTCCCTTATGTATTGCTTGTCGAACGAAGCCTGAGGTCGTCCGGGTGCGTAGGTGTCCAGAGGCCAGAAACGGCTCGAGTCCGGCGTCAACGCCTCGTCGATCAGGATCACCTCGCCATCGGCGACCCCGAACTCGAACTTCGTGTCCGCGATGATGATGCCGCGACCCAGCGCTTGCTCGGCGGCGAACCGGTAGAGGTCGAGCGCGTAGGAGCGCGCGGTCTCGTAGACGTCTGCACCGACCACTTTTGCGGCCTCGGCCTCACTGATGTTCTCGTCGTGCCCGGTCACGGCCTTCGTTGCTGGCGTGACG
>JAXDJL010000294.1:0-2565 GCA_034665685.1 Actinomycetota bacterium
AACTGACCTTCGCCTTCGACCATGCCGCGTTGCGCTCGCCCGACGGTGAAGCCCGATGTTCCTTTCTCCACGATGAAGGCGGTGATGCCGCCTTGTGCTTTCTTGGACCGGTCGTTTGCCGCGAAGACGAGAGCGAAGTCGGCGTGCTTGCCGTTGGTGATGAAGTGCTTCGTTCCGTTGAGAACCCACTCGCTTCCGTCCTTCACCGCCGTCGTTCGGATGTTCTGGGCGTCGGAACCGGCGTCGGGCTCGGTCAGGGCGAAGCACATCGACTTCTCGGCAGTGATCAGCGGGGTGAGGTACTTCTTCTTCTGCTCGTCGGTGGCCGAGAGGAGCAATCCCGTCGGGCCCTCGGGGCCGTAGGTCGCGAACCCTGCGAGCCTGCAGCCGCTGCGGGCGGCGGCCTCGCGGAGCAGCACCATGCCGAGTTGGGGGAGCCCGCTACCGCCCAGATCCTCGGGGAAGTCGGCGGCGTAGAAGCCGAGCTCGGCGGAACGACGGCGCACCCTGTCCCGCAACTCCACAGGAACGTCGTCGACCTCTGGATCGAGATGTTCGGCCTCGAGCGGCTTGAGCTCTCGCTCCACGAAATCGGTCAGGTTCGATTGAAGTTCCGCGTATTCCTGAGGTACGGCGAAGTCCAACGGTCTCGCCTCCTTATCTGTGTGGGCCCACGATAGCCGTCCGCCCTTGAGCTGAAGGCACGGTGCGGCCGCCCGCCCTAGGCCGTCCACGTCGGGGGCCGGAACCCGGCTCCTCTAGCCCTGCGCGATACCGTCGTCCGGGACCACAGACAACCTCTGCTCCGCCTCGGCCGTCTTCTCTCCGTAGGCAAGGAGGTGGTGTGGGAGGAAGGCTGCTAGTGGAGGGCGGGACACGCTTGGCCGAGCGTTCAGACGCAGAGCGCGATACAGAAGTAGCCGCACTGTTCACCCGCCACTACGCGCCCATGTGCCGGCTCGCATACGTGATCCTCGGCGACGCCGCCCTCGCAGAAGAGATGGTGATGGAGGCTCTATTGAAGACGTTCTCGGGTTGGCGGCGCATCCGCAACGTGGATCACATGGATGCATACCTCCGGCGTGCCGTCGTCAACATGTGCCGCTCCCGCATCCGCCGGAAGGGGATCGAGCATCGCGTCAACGCCTCGATCCACCACCGGGACGAGAGACGCGAGCCCGATTGGACCCCCGAGCGTCATGAGACGGCGCGCCTCGTGTGGGACGCCGTGAGACTCCTTCCCGAACGACAGCGCGCCTGCGTCGTCCTCAAATACTTCGAGGACCTCTCGGAAGCCCAGATCGCAGAGACGCTTGACTGTTCGAACGGAACAGTGAAGTCCCAGCTGTCGAAGGCGCGTGCCTCGTTGGAGAAGCGGCTCGGAACGACACTCGAGGGAGATACGCGATGAGCGACTTCCACGAAAAGCTCAGAGACGCACTCAAGTCTGTAGGGGAGTCGTTCCGCCCCGAAGACATCGCAGCGAAACAGCGCGAGTTCCTGTACCGAAGGAAACGCCGAAGAGCTGCCTACGCAGGGGGAACGTTGGCGTTCGGGGCCGCAGTTCTAGCAGCGGTCCTGTTCGTCACGTCCGGCACGACCCCGGTGGCCGACAAGGAGCCGTCACCCCCGGCCGCCAACCCAGTCCCGATCATCACCGACGTGATCCGAGTAGGCGACGGTCCGAGCGGCATCGACGTAGGTTCGAGTGGCGTCTGGGTGGCCAATCTCAACGGAGACACGGTTACGCGCATCGACCCGACTACCAACACCGTTATCGATTCTGTTCGCGTCGCCGACGCGCCCGACGACTTGGCGGTCGGAGAAGACCTCGTCTGGGTAGGTGATGACCCTGGGGCCGAAAACTCAGCGCTGTTCGGATCCATATCGATTGTGCATGGCCGCTCCGGCGAGCTGATCGATTCGAGATTGGCGCTCACGCGCGAGGGCCAGACCGAGTCGTCCCTTGAACTGGGGCACATCGATCTAGTAGCGAACGGGAACGACTTGTGGGCAGTTACTGAAGCGGTTCCCGGCCCGAAGGTCTTCCAAGGGGAGGGCCTTGGGGGCTCCTACGAGGCAGACGGCTTTAGCCCCAGAGAGATCGCCATCGATGACGATGCCGTGTGGGCGTTCGACGCCGCCCATGAGCGACTGTCGAGCTTTTCTCTTCCGAATGGTTCGGAAGGCGGTTTCCATCCGGTCGCCGATGTGCCCCGACTGGCGGATAGTCAGAATGATGACCTGGCCGCCGGTCTGGGAGCCGTATGGCTAACCCAGGGCGGGATCCTCGCGCGCATCGACCGCGATTCTGGGGAGATCACGAGCAGGATCGACCTGCCCGGCAATTTTGCCGCTCTTGCTCTGGGCGAAGGTTACGTGTGGGCGATGTCGGCCGACAGCGTTGACGACAGCGACCTGGGTTGGCTGACTCAGATCGAACCCGACACGGGCAAGGCGATCGGAGAACCACTCGAGATCGACGGGAAGCCGGCCGATGTTGCGGTAGGCGGGGGGGCCGTGTGGGTGACGCAGCACGATGCCGACACGGTCACTCGCATCGAG
>JAXDJL010000295.1:0-15097 GCA_034665685.1 Actinomycetota bacterium
CAGGCGATCCTCATCCTCGCCTCGTACCCGCTCGACGTGTTCGGCGGCCTCACGAAGATCTTGCTATTCACCGCGATCCCGGCCGCCTTCGTCTCGGGCCTCCCGACGCGACTAGTGGATGACTTCAGCCTCGAAACGGCGGCGGCGGTAGCCGGCTCGGCGGCATTCTTCGCCCTGCTCGCGGTCGTCACGTTCCGGGCCGGCCTGCGCCGCTACACGTCCGGAGCTCTCTGGACCCGCGCCTAGGCCCCAGAGGGATTGCTACGCGAGGCGCGCTAGGACTTTTCCGCCAACACCCACCGACAACGCGGTCGGCACTACCGATACCTGGTACTTGCGGGCCAGGTCGGGACGCTTCGACACGTCCACCAGGAGGATGCTGTGGCCCTCGGCCGTCAGCTTCTTCTCGACGGTTCGGCAGTCGGTGCAGAGAGGATGCGTGAACTGGACGACGAGTTGATCGTTGGCGCCGGCTCCGAGCTCCGTGAGGTCGATACGCGACACGCTTCCCGGACGTATGCCGCGCAGCTTTGCGACCAACCGGTACATCTCGCAGCCCACGCACAATCCGGTGGACGCCGCCAACAGGGCGAGCGTCGCGACGATGCCTCCGAGGATCCAACCGAGCGTGTGCAGTCCCGCGAGGTGAGCGAGCGTCGCCGACGAAAGGAAGATCGCGCCGACGATGTTTGCGAAGCGCGGTGGACGTGAGTCCTCGATCTCGCCCTCGCCGAAACGAGGTTGGATGACCTCGAAGTAGAAGACACATGGAAGACAGAAGCGGCGCCCAAAGGTGAGGCCGACGAGCAGCTGAAGCGCCAAGAGGCCCAGCAGCCACCAGGCTCCCGTAAGGAGGGCGATGAGGCTCACGGAGCCGACGACCACCTGATTGAAACGAGGTGCCCGAGCGTCGATCACGTCGGTGTCGAGGTACGGATGGGCGGTGCGGGGGCGGGCCATGGTCCCTCCTACAGCTATTCGCCTATTTACAACGTGCGAATAGTACCAGGTCCTCGAGGACCGCCTGGATCCGTCCGCTTGGAGCCGGTTCGTCCTCCGCATCCCGGGGCATCAAGCGTCTCGATCTCTGCCCAACCACCACTCGATCGCGGCCGTCGTCAGCCATTCCGGAGCCTCGTGGCCACCCTCGAACTCCGTGTACCTCAGATGGAACCCACTGCGGTTCAGCGCCGGCGCCAGCTTGCGGCTCGTTCCCTCGATGGGGAGAACCGGGTCGCCCGTGCCGTGCGAGATCCACACGCGCGGCCGGCCGCGCGACGCGGCGGCCGCCGCGGAGCCGGGAGACAGGGCGACGATGGTGGTGAAGAGATCCCCGTTGGTGATCCCAAGGGACAACGCGTAAGAGGCTCCGTCTGAGAAGCCCTCGATCGCGATCTTCTTGTCGTCTATCGGGTAGCGACCCAGGACGTGCGTCAGCGCTCGGTCGATGAATGTCGAGTCCGGCCCGAAGCTTCCTCGGATGGCGTCCCATGTCGATCCCCGAGAGTCAGGCGCCAGAACGATGAACCCCCGGCGGTCTGCGACGGAACGAAGCCCATCGATGCCGCTGCTCGCGCTGCCGCCCGCTCCGTGCAGAGCAACGACGAGAGGCACGTCGCCCTCGATGCCCTCGGGTACGTACAGAAGGCCGTCTCTGTCCCCGCCCAACCCGAGGGGATGAAGGCCCGGGGGACCGGGATCGGGCTGCTCCAGTGGGGGCCGCGCGGTGAGACGCCCCGGCTCCTTCAATCGGTCTCCAGCCGGCGGTAGCGTCCGCGGAGGTGAGCGAGCGGCGAGCCGGCCTCGCCGAGCTCCACATTCTCGATCCGTCCGCGCACCAGGCGGTGGAACCCCTCTTGGCTCTCGCCGGCGAAGCTGCAGTAGGCGCGGTCCAGGTGCGAAGTCAGAACCGGCCCGTAGTCCGACGCAGACGTCTCGACGCCCTCGAAGAGACCGCCGGGGGCCGGACGCAATCCTGCGAACCGTTCGGCGATCAGCCGGTCTCCCGCTTCTAGGACGTGGACCACGAAGGAGCGCGTCTCCATCACCCTCTCCCACAGGTCGGTCGTGTCGTTGATGAGGCCGAGGACGAGGGAGGGCTCACCCTCCGCCACGAGGAGAGACGACACGGTCAGGCCTGTGCGGTCGGTTCCCGAGCCAGCGGTCCACACCGTGACCGGCGCAACGAGGCGGCCGCGGAAACGACGAGCCGGTGAACGCGCGGAGGACGGCGTAGCGAACGGATCCTCGGAATGGATCTCTGCTCGCCCGTCTTCCATCCGAACACGCTATTACGTGCTGGTAGCTCTATAAGTTGTGCCCGTCTAACCCAAATCGCCTCCCGCAGGCTTGGTTAGGGTGTGGACGCGGTAGCAACGGCGAGGGGGATCACTTTGAGGTTCGAGGACTTCTATCGAACCGAGTTCCCCCAGGTCTTCAGAACCGTCTCCCTCACGCTCGGGGACGACGAAGCGGCAAAAGACGTCACTCAGGAAGCGTTCAAACGCGCGTACGCGCGCTGGAGACGGTTGTCGAAGGAGTCCTGGGCGGGCGGCTGGGTAACCACGACCGCGCTCAATCTCTCCCGACGGCACCGGTCGAAACCCCGTCCCACGCAGATGCCGGCGGAACTTGACGGGGAGGTGGGCAGGCAGACCGACCCCTCTTCCCGGGTCGACGTGTCCCGGGCCCTTCGGGAATTGCCTTTCAAACAGCGTCAGGTCGTCGTGCTCTTCTACATCCGGGACCTACCCGTACCGGCGATCGCGGCCGCCATGAGCATCAGCGAGGGCACCGTCAAGGCTCATTTGGATCAAGGACGCAAGGCTCTTAGGTCACTGCTGGAGGTGCGCCATGGATGACGATCTTCGTTCCCTCTTGGTTGAAAGCGCTCGTGCGATAGAGGCACCGGCCTCGGATGTCGAAGATGCGATCCGGGGCGGGAGTCGCAGGAAGGCGTTCATGGCGACGATTTCGCTGATGACGTTGTCGGCGGTCGGTCTGGGCGGGTGGGGACTGGCTGCTTCGATCGATCGAGGCCCTGGGAGAGAGAACCCCATCCCTGCTGCGAGCTCATCCGGAAGTGCAGAACACAACGCCGTATGCGCGACCCAACCGAGGACCTTCGATGCCGCCGTCTTCATTCGGGACGACATGACGACAGAGCAAACCCAGGCACTCCGTACGCTCCTCGAGGACGACGATGGAGTGATCTACTACCGATTCATTTCGAAGGAAGAGGGGTTTCAGCGGTACAAGGCGATCTACGAGATGGCTCCGCAACTTTGGGAGAGCCTTCCTCACGACGCTCTTCCTGCTTGGTTCGGAATTCGGACGCGCACGCCCGGGGACGCTAGCGCGCTGGTGACCCAGGTGCAGGACCTACCCGGCGTCGACGTGGCCCGCACAGGTGAATTGATGCGGTCCCAGGTCGACGAGATGTACCCCGACGGCAACGATCCCTGCGGGCCCAACTGGATCCCGCCGACTCCCGGCGAGACTCAATCGCCTACCGTGCAGGAGAGCAATTCGTAGATCGGGATCGGATGCGAGCTCTCGGCTTGGCAGGTCAGCTGGAACCGTCGCTCGCTTAATGACCGGCGCACCGACACCTCCGCCGTCCGCGCGTCCGGCAGCGCGAACTTGGCGACGACATCCCCGGACGCGTCGCGTTGGAAGTCCTCCAATCGGACGTCGTCTATGTGCAAGAGGTTGTGTTCCGAGCGCAGGAAGTACTCCGCCGCCTGCACGTCGAACGGGTAGCAGGACCGGCCCCGGTAGTGCTTGAGGCTGAGGCGTCCTCGCCCATAGGACTCCATCAGGTCGATCAGCTCGGGTGCCTCGACGCGGCCGTAGTAGATGCCGTGCGGGAAGCAAACGACGTTCGCCGCGAAGCGATCTCCGCCGATGTGCGAACACTCCCACGAGAACGCCGGGTAGGCGTTGCATGCGAGCCGGGACACCGCGTTCCCACGGATCGAACAGCACGTGTCGTGGCGCCCATGCGTGCATACGAGGTAGAGGGGATGGTCGACCGGATCGGAGCCCTCGACGTGCTCGCCGCGGGCGAGAGGCTCGAGGTCCATCTCGAGCAGCTCCTGTGGATCGTCGATGAATGTGTGGGTCACCCAGGAGTGCCGGGTATCGGTCCTAGCGAAGTACACGCTACGGTGGTCCGAGGCCATCCGCGCCCCCCGCCGGATGAGGACGACGCGAACGCCCAACGGTTTGGCCGTCGCTGCTAGAGCGGCTCCGACGTCGGCCGGCAAGCGACTTTCCAACAGCGCATTACGCCCCCAGGCCCCCGGCTGTTCGATGAACAGCCAGTTCCTCACGTTGGAGGCGGTGCCATGAAGGGGCTCATGGCGGGATTCCGCCTCGTCTGCGCACCGGAACGGGCTATCCGTCAAAGACGGCCTCTAACAACCCCTCCCGGATCAGCCGCCGCACGAGGACGAGCCGGCTCGAGGGCTCCAGCCAGGGCGCCAGATCGGCGACCACGAAACTCTCCGTGCGAGCGATGAAGGACATCGGTATCTCCACCTCCGCCGGCATCTCCAGCTCGCGGTCGGTGAGCAGAACGCGCAGACGGCCCGCTGTGGCTCCGACCGTTGAAGTTGCCCCGGCGCGCCGGCGCACGACGGTGTCGTCATCCACGTCGCTCAGTCGGACCAACCGTTCCAGCTGACCGCTCGACAGTTCCTGCTGTGTTGTCGTGAGCCGCCGCTTCACCCGCCACAGGAGCTCGTCGCGATCCAGCTTCTCGACCCACCTCTGGAATCCCTCGACGATGCCCAGCGCGGAATCGTCGAACTCCGGGCCATCGGTCGGCCGCAGCGAAAGACGTTCGCGGAACGCGGGATCCTCCTCGGCCATCTTCATCACCTCGCGCACGATGTCGATCTCGTCGTGCGTGAGGATGCCGACCGTCAGATGCGCCGAGGTGTCGTCGGTGGTGGTCGCCGCGTGGGGAAACCCCTTGGGGATGTAGAGAGCGTCGCCCTCGTTTAGATCGTCTTCGATCAGGACGTCGGTTTCGTCGTTCTCGTCGTAAACCATCCAGTGTTTCGACCCGGTGATCTGTAGGACGAAGACGTCGTGGTCGTCGCGATGGACGGCGAAACCTTGCGAGCCGGGAGGGGTGATGTACGCGTTGATCTGGATCCTGTGCCCCAACTCCATCTCCAGCTCGCGCGAGAACCGCGTCAACGGATTCCAGTATTTGTGGAGTCCCTCGATGACGATCGTTGCTCCTTCGTTGAAACGGTCGAAGACGGCCGATGGGTCGATCACAGCGTCGACGGTTCCGGACCTCTTGCGCTCGCTCTTGGTGAATCCACCGACCGGGATCGGTTTGCCGTCGCGCACCATGCGAAAGCTCGGGAGCCGAAGATTCAGCGATGTGATCACGTGGTCGAGATCCGCCAGGCGAGCGACGTCTGCGAAAGGAGATGGAGCTTCAGCCGCGCGCTTGTTCAGCAGCGGGCGCTTGGCCCAGTGGTCCCGCTCGAAGGCGCGCACGTCTCCGACGCACTTCTCCAGGGAGAGCATGTTTTACGTATCCCGTGAGGGCGGATGGCCGCCCCGCGACTAGCTGTCGGTCGAGTCCGAGTCGGAGTCGGTGGTGTCCGTGTCGTCGCCGTCCGCGTCGGTGGTGTCGGGATCCGTGTGGACCGCCGGACTACTCGCCGAGGCTCCGCGACGCCACGTTGTCGTTATGTCCTCGTCGCTGAGGATGTTGCGGTCCTTTGTGGCTGCCATGGCAAAACCTCCCGGCGAGTCGGATGTTGTGCCGAGCCTAATACTTCTCTCGAACGGAGGGACCTAGGGGGGTTGGCTCGACCTTTCGGAAGCGCGGTCCTGCCCTTCGGAGCCCCACAGGAATGCTGCCCACGATGGTGGTGCCATGTCCGGCGCTCGACTCGATCCGCAGCTCCCCTCCGACGGCCGCTATCCGGTCCCTCATGTTCTGGAGACCCGACCCTTCGGCCCGTCCCTGCACGTCGAACCCCTCCCCATCGTCGCGGATCAGGACGTCGAGGTTCCCCTCCGCTCCGACGAGAGAAACAGTCACGCTCGCGGCAGGGGCATGCTTGATGGTGTTCTGGATCGCTTCGAGGCAACAGAAGTAGACAGCTGCTTCGATCTCGGGTTCGTAGCGCTCCACCGCGGCCGACGTGACCTGCACGGGAACAGGACAGCGACGCGCGTGCGCTCCCAGGGCTTGGACGAGTCCCTTGTCCGCGAGAACTGGTGGATAGATCCCCCGCGCTAGGTCCCGGAGCGTTGCCAGAGCCCCGGCCGTTTCCGACTGCAGCTCGTCGAGGAGGTCCCGGGCCTTCGAGGGGTCGTCCACCGTCAGATCCTTGGCCAGCCCGAGACGCATCACGAGCGCGATGAGTTGCTGCTGCGCGCCATCGTGGATGTCGCGCTCGAGCCGGCGTCTCTCCTCGTCTTGAGCGACCGCGATCCTCTGGCGCGACGCGCGGAGATCTCCCAGCCGCGCCTGCAGCTCGGTCGTCAACTGCACGTTCCGCAGAACCAATCCCGCCTGCGACGCGACCCCGTCCAGGAGACGCTCTTCGATCGGGGTTGGGCCTTGGCCCTTGTAGGCGATCGCAAGCGCGCCGAGGATCTCGCCTCTGTGCCGCACCGGCATCACCTTCTGGACTTCGGGCAGCGGCGGCAGCTCCTCTCCGGTCATCGGGAGGCTGGTCACATCGCCACCATCATCCGGGGGCCAGGTCGCGGCTCGATGGATCCGGGAGCCCACGCGCAACCAGACCTCCGAGCGCAGCGCTCCCGTGCCCTCGGCGATCGTGCGCGCCAACTGAGGTAAGACCTCGACCACGTCGTACGCGTCACCAGCGCGCACGGAGAACTCCGTCAATACCTCGTACGGAGTGGCGCGCTTGCCGTAAACCAGACGGTTGATGAGTTTCTGCGCGCGGTTCCGAAGAGGTTGAAAGGCCATGGCCAACAGCGCCGTGACAACGATCGAAAGAACCAGATTGAGCCGGTCGTTCGCACCCACGAGCGTGCCGATCCCGACCACGGCCGCCAGGTAGATGATCGTGATGACTCCTGCCAGCAGTCCGTAGACGAGCGTCCTGTTGATGACGCGATCGATATCCCACAGCCGGAAGCGCACGAGTCCCACGAAGAGAGCGATGGGGATGAGGGCGAATATCGCCCTGAACCCCCGGAACGCGACGACCGCAGTGTCCTGACCGGAGAACTCCTGTCCGATGAAGATCGGATCCAACCCGGGGGCGTCCTTGTAGATCGCAACATTGTGCAGATCTGAATCGAAGTTCGTGAAGCTCATCTCATTGATGCGCCCTGCCGTCAACGTGAACTCGTCCTTCGAGAACTCACTCTCCACCGAACTGATGTCGATGTTGCGTCCCGCCCCACCCTCGACGACGCGCGCGATCCCCTTCATCTCCTCGGGATGTGGATCGCACCGGAAGAAGTACAGGCCCGGTTGGCTGGCCTCGATCTCATAGCTCTTCGTTTCGGACGCGTCCTCGCCGCCGGGTGAGGTCGTCAGGAAGACAAGAGGCAACGCCACCAGAAGTGACACGGCGAGAGCGGCAAGAAGGACCTTCGATTGCTGCCTTCGCTCGAGATCGCGTGCGCGTCGGAATCTCCGTGCTTGTGCGGTCAGGCCGGCGACGGGGATGAAGAGCCCGAAGACGATCACCAGCCCCAAGGTGTGGTCGTCGACCGTGACCAGCGAGGCGAGGGCGAAGAAGAACGCGAGGAGGACGAGGAGAGGAGCCCTCCATATGGAGGCGCGAGCGCCCCCGATCCCGAGCGTGCCGTCGGGGAACATGAGGAGGGCGAAGATGTAGCAGAGTCCCGAGGCCAGATGTAGCAGAACGTGCCACCCGTCTACTGGTCCAAGGCTCGCGAAGGGAATCACCTGTAGCGCGTCATGCCCCTGAAGGTTGAAGGCGACCGCCGTGCCGATCATGCCGATCGAGAGCAGACGAGCGGTCGGGTCGCGGGGATGCAGCTTCAAGAGCAACAAGCCGAGACCGATGTTGAAGATGCTGAACAGGTAATCGAAGAAGACCTGGGGCCCGCTCCCCGCCGCGTGTGACGCCTGCGCGATCTTCTGAGCCATCTCCGCGAAGACTCCGGACCCGGCCCCCCATTCGTGCAACCTTGCGTGGAACGAGCCGGAGGCGGCCGCGATGGCGGGGAGGAGACCCAGTACCAGCCAGAGGATCGCGGTGGCGAGCAGGATGGTCAGGACGAAAGAGAACACCGGGATGCTGCGACGTCGCTTCATCTGTGCCTCATTGTCCGGGAAGCCCGAGGGCGTGGGAAGGGGCGTGGCCGCTACATGGATGGTGGTGGTGGCACTACTTACCCACCTCGTCCGGGGTGCGTATCCTCGACCCATGGCCCTTCGCGTCGTTCTGGCCGAGGACAACTACCTGGTTCGCGAGGGGATCGTCAGTCTCATCGAAGCTCACGAAGATCTGGAGCTCGTGGGCGCCTGTGGCGATTACGACTCCCTCCTGGCCACGGTTGCAGACGTAGTGCCCGACGTGGTCCTTACCGACATCCGCATGCCCCCGACCGGCACCGACGAGGGCATCCGGGCGGCGGAGCAGATGCGTGAAACGCATCCCGGGATCGGGGTGGTCGTTCTGAGCCAGCACGACGAGGCGGATTACGCGCTCGCCCTCCTGGACAAGGGGTCGCAAGGACGCGCGTACCTGCTGAAGGAGAGGGTCTCCGACTTCCGGCAGATCGTGGCCGCTCTCAAAGAGGTGGCGGACGGAGGGTCGGTGATCGATCCCAAGGTCGTCGAGGCGCTCGTACTGTCTCGTTCGCGGGCGAACTCCTCCCCGTTGAGCGCTCTGACCCAGCGCGAAGCGGAGGTTCTCTCCGAGATGGCTCAAGGGAAGACGAACGCTGCGATCGCAGCGGCGCTGTACCTGACGGAACGCGGGGTCGAGAAGCACATCAACTCGATCTTCTCGAAGTTGGGGTTCACCACGGGTCACGACGTTCACCGCCGCGTGAAGGCCGTTCTTCTCTTCCTGAGCGAGTAACGACCTTTCGTTCCGTGGTGGTAGCCGACCAACTTCCACGTGCCTGCACGCTTCCGCTCCCAGAGCCTTCTGCCGGACGCTTACTCCAGTGTTCGGACGAGAGGAGCAACGATGGAACGTCGTTCGTTGAAGAGGGAGTACGTCGCCGTCATCGCGGCGATGCTGTTGGTGGCCGCAGGAGTCCTGACCTCCGGAGGGGCCGCAACCGCCGGAGACCCCCCGAACGCGGTTGCCGAGGTTCGCAACACCGCCGGAACCCTTCTCGGCAAGGTGAAGTTCAGCCCCACCGACGATGGGAAAGTGCTCGTGAAGCTGGCTCTGACAGGATTGAGTCCCGGCTTCCATGGGTTCCACGTTCACAACACGGGGACCTGTAACCCGACGGCAACAGACGCGGCGGGTGCTTCGTCACCGTTCTTCACCGCGGGCGGCCACTACAACCCCGGGGCGACGACGCACGGCGCACACGGCGGTGACATGCCCCCGGTTCTCGTTAACGGTGACGGAACGGCCTCGATGCGCTTCGAGACCGATCGTTTCTCGATCCCGACCTTGCTGTCGGGCGACGGAAGCGCGTTGATCGTTCATGCCGGTCCCGACAACCTGGCCCATATCCCGGCGTCAACCGCTACCGGGTCACCGCGTTATCACTCGCACTCCGAGACGGACGTGGCTTACACCTTCGGCCCGGATCTCGCAACGAAAGCTACGGGCGACGCCGGCGCACGTTTCGGCTGTGGCATCGTTAGCTCGGTATCGGACTAGGCATCAGAGAGCGGGGGGCTCGTAAGGCCCCCCGCTCATCTCAGAGGAGCAGGCGATGAACGCGATCGAGGTACGGGGACTCCACAAGGAATATCGCAGCATCCGAGGCCGGCGCACCGTCGCGGTCGACGGTTTGGATCTCGCGGTTGAGGCCGGCGGGGTCTTCGGTTTCCTCGGCCCGAATGGGTCTGGGAAGACGACGACCATCAGATGTCTCCTTGGACTCGCACCGACTAGTGCCGGCAGCTGCGAGGTACTGGGTGCTCCTTCTGACTCGCGCCTGGCATCGGTTATCGGACGCATCGGAGCGCTGGTCGAGGCGCCGGCCCTTTTCCCGACCTTCAGCGGCCGGCGGAACCTGGAGCTACTGGCCGACCTGGGCCGGATCCCACGGACCAGGGTCGACGAGGTTCTCGAGACCGTGGGTCTCCGCGATCGTCAGAAGGACCTAGTCAAGAAGTACTCGCTTGGCATGCGCCAGCGTCTGGGCATCGCGGCCGCTCTCCTGAAGGACCCGGAGTTGTTGATCCTCGACGAACCGGCCAATGGTCTCGACCCGGCCGGGATCAAGCAGGTGCGCAGCTTGTTGCGGCGGCTCGGAGATGAGGGCCGGACGGTGTTCGTGTCGAGTCACCTTCTCACCGAGGTCCAACAGATATGCGACCACGTTGCGATCCTCGCGCGCGGCCGGTGCGTCGCCTCCGGCCCCGTCTCGGAGGTCCTGAGAAGCGGCCGGGCGGATGGCATGGTGGTGAAGTTGGCCGACCTCGAGGCCGGAAGGATCGCGCTCCAAGCAGAGGGGATGACCGCGGCGATCCGGGATGGTGCACTGTACGTGGACGTCCCACCAGACTCCGGCGCGCTCGTGTCCCGAGCACTTGCCGAGAGAGGTCTCTATCCCACGGAGCTTCGACCGGATGAGGTCGATCTCGAGACGGTTTTCCTAGAGCTGACCGATCAGGGGGAGGCGGCGGCATGAAGACTCTCGTGAAGGTTGAGCTGCGACGCTTCTTCGCCCGCCGGCTGGTCCGCGTCCTCGCGGGCGTCATGGTCCTCGCTTTCCTTGCGGGTGGGATCGCCGCGTTCTTCGTCTCCGATCGTTCGCCGTCGGCGGCGGTGGAGGCGGAGGCGAACCATCAGAAGGAGGTCGCAGGGTGCATCGACTCCGCCGGCCGCGACGGCGTCCCCGCCGCCAACGCTGAGGCCTTCTGCGAGCAGGAGGTGGAGAGAACCGATCCTCGTTTCTTCTACAGCGACATGCCGGATGTCCTCCGCGGCCAAGCGATCCTCTTCGTCATGATCGCTTGGCTCGTGGGCGCGTCGTTCATAGGCGCGGATTGGCATCACCGCGGGATAACCACCTTGTTGACGTGGGAACCGAGGCGCGGCCGCGTTCTGACATCGAAGATTGCCGCCGCGGCGATCGGATCTTTCTCGGTGGCCCTTTTCTTCACCGCCGCCCTATCGATCATCTTGTATCCCGCTGCGAGCCTCCACGGAAGCGTCGCGGGGATCGATTGGATGGAGCAACTGAAGGTCGCGCTGGTGGTCTCGGCGTTGGGCGCGGGGGCCGGGGTATTGGGTGCATCGTTGGCTTTCATCTCCCGCAATACGGCGGCAGCCCTGGGCGCCGGCTTCATCTATCTCGCGGTGCTCGAGGGACTCATCCGAGGGTTCAAGCCCGCTTGGGCCGATTGGTTGGTGGGGGAAAACGCGACGCAGGTCCTTACCAGTGAGGTGGAGCTCAGCCACCCCGTGTCCACATCGGCCCTGCTGCTCGTTGCCTACGCTGCAGCATTGGTGGTCATGGCGTGGATGTTCTTCCGCCGTCGAGAGGTGGGGTAGTTCGCTGCGCCGAAGCATGATGGGCGGATGGAAGTAGAGCCCGTCGTAACCGAACGCCTCGAGATGGTGTCCTTGTCTCCCGACGTCCTTACCGCGCTGCTCGACGGTCGGCGGTCGGAGGCCGAGACGGCGATGGGACTCCGTTTCCCCGAGGAGTGGCCCGGCGAGCTGATGTGGCTCTTCCGTCTGCGGATCGAGCAGATGCACGAGGACCCGTCGACGCAGCCGTGGCTCCTCCGAGCGATCGTCCTTCGGGGCTCCGGCGGGATGGTGATCGGGCACATCAACTTCCACGAGCCTCCCATCGACGGCGCGGTTGAGATCGGCTACACCATCGAGCCGGCCCATCGAAGGCGCGGTTACGCGACCGAAGCGGTCCTGGGGATGTTCCGCTGGGCCGAGGAAGCACAACCCGTGCAGCGCTTCATCGCCTCGGTGTCGCCGGACAACGCGCCATCACTCGGATTGATCTCGAACCTAGGCTTCGTCCAGACCGGCGTTCAGTGGGACGAACGAGACGGCGAAGAGCTCGTGTTCGAGCTCGTGTGGCCAACGCCGACCTGATCTCTTAGCCCGCCGCGCGTCGGAGGATAGGCACATGTCTCTCTCCGACCTCAACTGGCAACCGTCGCTGTTTGGCGGTGATGCGCCCTCCTTCGATCCGTCCTTCGCCGCGGTGCAGCGCATCCAACTAGATGCCACCTCGTGGGTGGACCACGCGCCGGGCTGGGTGGAGAGTGCCGACGCTCTCTTCGCGGAGCTGATCGAGCGACTCCCGTGGGGGCAGCGGACCGTCCACATGTACGAGCGGAAGGTGCAAGAGCCTCGGCTCACCTCATTGTGGCGCGTGGGCCAAGGAACCGCTCTCGAGCCTCCGATCCTGGAGGAGATGCGTGCGGCCCTTGGCCGTCGCTACGGCCTCGACTTCGACTCGGTGGGCTTCAACCTCTACCGGGATGGGCGCGACAGCGTCGCCTGGCACGGGGATCGGATCTCTAAAGAGATCTCGCATCCCATCGTCGTTCTCGTGTCGGTGGGTGAGCCGCGCCGGTTCCTGCTGCGGCCGAAAGAAGGTGGCAGCTCTCGCGCCTTCGCCTTGGGACACGGCGATCTGCTCGTGACCGGCGGAGATTCTCAGCGCACGTGGCAGCACAGTGTGCCGAAGGTTGCGAAAGCCGGCCCGCGCATCAGCATCGCTTATAGGCATGGACTGGAGCTCGCCGTCGAGAACAACCTCCAAGCCACGGAGGAATGAGAGCAAGTCCGCAACCTTTTCTCCGTCTCGGGAGTCTTACCGCGTGTCTACTGTTGGAGTCCGGGACGATCGGGCCTGTGACCCGTGAAAGGGGAAGGGGATGCGAATCGATCTCCGCAAGGGCGTGATCCTCGTCGTGGTGGGGCTGTGCGCCGCGATAGGTCCGGCCCCCGCGCACACCTCCGACGCCGTCATCGCAGGCGATCAGGCGGGCCCCATCGAGTTGGGGGAGACGAGGATCTCCGATCTCAAGGAGTGGTTCGGTGAGCCGACGGCCAGCAAGGTCGTTTCGGTGCAATGCATCAAGGCCACGCGGATGAGGTGGGGTCGCCGGCTTGTGGTGATCGTGCCTCGATACAAGGGGCGCAACCAGCGGGTGGGACAGGCGACGGTGTGGAAGCGCACGATCGAGTCGTCGCGCGACGGCGATCTGACCATGCACACGACCAAAGGGTTGCGGGTGGGCGACTCCGAGGAGAAGCTCAACGATCTCTATCCGAACCGGAAGGGTGAAACGCACCGCGGGCACACTCACTATTTCCTCGGCTACGGCGAGAACGACGGCGTCCTGTGGGTGCGCGTGGAAGATGGGTCCGTCGTCAACCTCCAGGTCGGTCCGTACGAGTTCTGCTAGCGCGTAGCTCAGCCACCGGAGCGGGGACCGAAGCCGAACCTTTCGGCGTGGATGCTGGAGGGCGGCACGCCGGCATCTCGGAGTTGCCCGTCCAGCGCCGCGACCATCGCCGGAGGCCCGCAGATAAGGAAGTCGGCCTCGTTGGCGTCGTCATTCCCCTCGAGGAGCAGGAGCCGCGCCGTGATGAATCCCTCCTCGTCCTCCGGCACGAGCGTCAGGGCGAACCCGTCCACCGAGCGAGCGATCTCTTCTAGCTCGTCCATGAAGTACGCCTCGGCCCGCGTCTTGACGCCGTAGAAGAGATGGATGTCGTAGCCGCCTCCCGAGCGGAGCGAACGAGACATGCTGAGGAAGGGCGTGATGCCGATCCCTCCCGCTACCCACTTCTGCCGTTCGTGCGGAACGTTCAGGTACGAGAACTCGCCGTATGGACCCTCGATGCGCGCGTATGCCCCCGGCTTCAAGAGGTGGAGCGCCTTCGTGAAGGTGCCCACCGCTTTTACGGCAAGTTTGAGGTGGGGGTCGTCCGGCGCCGACGTCAGGGAGAAGGGGTGGAACTGATCGCGCACGTCGCCGGGTCGCAGCACGATCGTCGCGGACCTGCCCGACGTGGAAACGCTCACGGGATGGAACTGCGCCTCGAATTCCCCCGAGTAGAAGGTGGCGTAGACGAACTGCCCCGGGAACGGCCGAAGAGGGCCGTCCATGGGCTCCATCGTGATCTCCACAACGGCGGGGTCGAGCTCGCGCGCTCCCGTCACTAGATAGTCGAACCTCTTCACCAGGACGTTGCCGAACAAGGAGCGATACACGAACGCTCCGAGGCCCGCGATGGTCACGAAGAGGAGGTAATAGGTGAGCGCAGACGAGCCGGCCTTGGCGGCCGAGCTCATGAAGACGTGGAGCGCGGCGACCCCAAAGATCACGCCGAACGCCCGCTGGACGTAGACGAACAGCTCGTGCTTGAGACGAACGTAGAGCGTGAGGACGATCGCGATCGTCATCGCTAGGAAGGCTGCCTCGCCCAGAAGGATCGTCCGCCCGGCCCCGGGCGTGAACAGATCCAGCGCGCTCCGAGGGGATATGGCCCAGCGGCTCGCGACGATCAGAACCACGTGTCCGAGGACCAGCAGGTAGGCAAAGCGCCCGTTCGCGCGGTGCACCGCGTAGAGAGCCTGCAACCCCCCGAACCAGCGTGAGATGCCCCGCAGCCGGGCTCCAAGAACGAGATTCGCGGCGAAGGCGGTCGCCCCCACCAAGCCCGCGGCCACTCCCAACGCGTGGAGGGAAGCCGCGAGCCCGTCGAACCACACGGATGCCGGTCGCGCGGCCGCCCATAGCACGAGCGTGATCGCATAGATAAGGATCAGCGACGCCCAGCCGCGGATCCGACGCCATCGGGTCACCGTGACGTTCTACCTCGTCAAAGGGCCGACCGGAGCTCCGGTTTCATCTCGAGTCCCTTGAGGCCGTTCCACGCGAGGTTCACGAGGTGAGAGGCGACGATCTCTTTCTTGGGGTTGCCTG
>JAXDJL010000296.1:0-3375 GCA_034665685.1 Actinomycetota bacterium
CATGCTCGGCCGGGATCCCTTGTTCGAGATAGACGCCGAGAGAGGTCCCGAACATGTTGGATTCGATGTCGTGGGCGGCAACCCCGTTGCCTGCGAACAGCGCGTTCACGTAGCCGGCCTTGATGAGTGCGCACAGGTCGGGCCCCGACCCCGTGTGCACGACGGCAGGGCCGGCGACCCACAAGATGCGCTGTCCGCTCTCGTGCACCCGGCGCATCTGCGTGGCCACCTGCTCTACGAGCAACGCCTTGGGCTTCTCGCTGGAGACGTCCGAGGACATGAATTCGAATGCCTGCTTGGCGGATCCGGCAGGCTCCAGCGGCTGCACCCGGATGCCGCGGCCCGCCATGACGATCCGCATCCCTCCGCGCACGTCCGTCATCGCCAGCGTCCGTGCACCGCCGTCGTCGACCACGATGCCGCAGTCCATCTCCGTGCGCGCGACCGGGATCCAGTGCCCGTCGACGCGCACCTCCGTCTCGAGGTTCGTGCTCGAGTAGAAGCCGGGGGGGAAGGCACCGTCCACGTCCGCTACGACGAGCTCGGCGTCTTCGATGGTCGCTGCGTTCGCGCCGAACTGCTGCAGCCGGTCGAGCAACTCCGCCAGCTCGTCCTCGCCGGAGGTCATGACCTTGATCCGTGCCGCGGACACATCGTCCCGACCGTTGCCTACTCGGAGCTCGGCGATCTCGTAGGTGCCTCCCGACAGGAGGATCTCGTCGAGGACCTTGGGAAGCATGAGGGTGTCGATGATGTGACCCTCGAGGACGACGATCTCAGAGTGCATGCTTCGAGTGTTCCTTTATGAAGTTGAAGGTGCGCTCGAAAACCTGGTCCTTCTCGTAGTCGACCGTGATCACGTGGTAGGAGCGGTCGAACCAGACGAGCTCCTTGTCGGTGGAGCCGATGCGATCGTGGATGTACTGGGCGTTGCTGGGATGGACGGTGTGGTCTTGGCGCGCGTGCATCACGAGCGTTGGGGTGGTGATCTGGGGGAGCGCCGCTTGTGCTCGCCGCGCGAAACGCAACACGGCATGCGCGGCTCGCGTTGGGGTTCTGTCGTACGCGATCTCTTTCCCCTCGGGATCGGCGACGTCGTTGCTAAGGCCGGGGAGAGATGCGACCAGTCGCGACACGACGGGGGCAAGGTGCCGCCGGGGATCCTTGGAGAAGACCATGCCGGCGAGCGTCACGAGGCCGGCCACCTCGTCCTGGTGTCGCGCCACCAGATCGATAGCAAGGGTTCCACCGAAGGAGAGCCCGACGACGAAGACCTCCTCCGTCTGCGAGGCGAGGTGGTGGAACGCGGTCTCGACCGTCTGCATCCACTCCTCGCCCGTGCGGGTGTTGAGGTCCTGCCAGGTCGTCCCATGTCCGGGGAGGCGGGGGCCTACTACAGCGATCCCGCGCTCGGACAGGTACTCGCCGAGCGTCCTCATGCTCTGGGGGCTGCCCGTGAAGCCGTGGACCAAGAGGGCGCCTACGGGCCCTTCTCCGAAGGCGAATTCCTCGGCCCCCGGCAGTACCTGTAGCTCGCTCACGTCGCCCGCCCTTTCCTTAAAGCTCCGAACAGTGTTGACTAGAAGTGGATGTCTTAAGGCCCCCTGACTATGTCACTTACCATGGAACGTGGGTACAGGGCCGAGATGAGGGTGATGCGCAGATGATGTATTGGGTGTTCAAGGCGATATTGAAGCCGCCGTTGCGCGCGCTCTATCGCATCCGTACGGAGGGGCTCGAGCATCTTCCCAAGAAGGGCCCCGCCATCATCGCGGCCAACCACGTGTCGTTCCTCGACTCGTTCTTCATCCCGCTCGTCGTGAAGCGGCGCAAGGTGACCTATCTCGCCAAGGCCGATTACTTCAAGAGCTGGAAGACGTCCTGGTTCTTCAAGGCGGCGGGTCAGATCTCGTGCGAGCGCAGCGGCGGTTCGAAATCGCAGCAGTCATTGGAGATCGCGCTCGACGTCCTGAACAGCGGCGACCTCCTCGGCATCTATCCCGAAGGAACGCGTTCGCCGGACGGACGTCTCTATCGCGGCCGGACCGGCATCGCGCGCCTGGCGCTCGCGGCCGGTGTCCCCGTCATACCCACGGGACTGATCGGCACGGACGAGGTGATGCCGAAGGAGGCCAAGATCCCGAAGCTCACGGGGCGGCTCGGAGTGAACGTTCGCTTCGGGAAGCCGCTCGATTTCTCTCGCTTCGCCGGACGCGAGCGCGACAGGTTCGCGCTGCGCTCGGTGACCGACGAGATCATGTACGAGATCATGCAGTTGTCGGGGCAGGAGTACGTCGAGGAGTACGCGTCCAAGAAGGCGACCGAGCCGATGCCGGAAGCCGTGCGCATGGCGGAAGAGCTCGATCTCTCCGAAGAGGTGCTCGCCGGCTAGCTCGACCCTCATCGGGTCAGTGCGGGACCCAGTCCTTCGCGTGCTCCACCGCTCTCAGCCACCCCGCGTGTAGCTCGTCTGCTTCATCGCGCGACATGCGCGGCTCGAACTCGGCTGCCGCTCGCCACCGGGAGCCGACCTCGTCGGGGGACGACCAGACCCCGGCCCCCAATCCCGCGAGGTAAGCGGCCCCCAGCGCCGTCGTTTCGAGGTTCTCGGGCCGCCGCACGGGGACGCCCAGCTGATCGGCTTGGAACTGGCACAGGAGGTCCATGACGCTGGCCCCCCCATCGACCCTCAGCTCCGCCAGCGACATCCCGGCGTCCTTGGTCATGGCGTCGACGACGTCCCTCGTCTGGAAGGCCATCGCCTCCACCGCCGCCCGGGCGAGATGAGCCTTGGTGGTGCCCCTCGTGATTCCCAGGTAGGCGCCGCGCGCGTAGGGGTCCCAGTGCGGGGCGCCGAGTCCCGCGAAGGCAGGGACCAGGAATGTGCCCCCTGCATCATCGACCGAGGATGCAAGAGCCTCGGTCTCGTCGGCCGCCTCGATCACTCCGAGCCCGTCGCGCAACCACTGGATAGCGGCGCCCGTGACGAAGATGCTGCCCTCGAGCGCGTACTGGGGGCCGTCACCGACATCCCACGCGGCCGTCGTAAGAAGGCCGTGCGTCGAGCGCTGCACCTCGCCGCCGGTATTGAGCAGGACGAACGATCCCGTGCCGTACGTGTTCTTGGCCATCCCGGGTTTAAAGCAGGCCTGGCCGAAGAGGGCCGCCTGCTGGTCGCCGGCGACGCCCGTGATCGGCACCGGATGCCCAACGAGCTCCGGCGTTGCGGTGCCGAACAGGCCGCTCGTCGGTTTGATCTCTGGCAGGAGCGACGGGGGGATGTCGAGCTGCTCGAGGATCCACGGGTCCCACGCCGCATCCTCCAGGTTGAAGAGCAACGTGCGCGAGGCGTTGGACGGCTCCGTCGCGTGGACT
>JAXDJL010000297.1:0-5523 GCA_034665685.1 Actinomycetota bacterium
TCGTTCCCTCGGGCAGGTCGAATGCTCCGCTACTCCGCTGGTAGAGCCGCTGCATGAGCTCGTAGCCATGGGCCGCACCGTCTTGTAGGCAGGCGAGAAGGAGACCTTCCAGATGGCCTCGTAACAGTTGACCGCGCATGGAAAAGGACTATACATAGCGACACTATGTATAGCAAGGCATTGGTCCGCTCTTGGTTGACGCCCCGGTCGCCGAACTCCTCGCCCGGCACGTTCGGAGCCCGGCTTCGGCCTGGCTGACCTTCTTTGAATCCGAGTGCATGTGCGGCGCTACAGCCGGCGGGCAAAACGACCGAGAAGGTACAGATACAGTCAAATGAGCCAGTGCTGACTGAGGGGGACCTCCGCCATGCCCACTGTTCTGATATGTGACGACGTCGTGCTGCTCGACATCCAGATGCCGGTCAAGGATGGGCTTCAAGCACTGGAGGAGATCCGACGTGATTGTCCCCATACCAAGGTCATGATGCTGAGCGGTCTGCTTGCCTCAAACCTCGGAGAGACCGCTCATGGCCTAGGTGCGCATGACTACATCGAGAAAGGCGCCTCTCTTATAGAGATCGGAGCCCGCATCAAGCAACTGGCGGCCGGCTAGCCCACCTCAAGGACGAAGTCCACGCCGATCCAATCGCGTCTCGGGCTCTGACATCCAGCGAACTCCATGCGGCTCGGGGGAGTCGTATTCATTGTGAGACGAGCCGTCGCCTGCGCAGCTCTCGCGGTCTTGGTCGTCGGCTGTCCTTCAGCTGAGCCAACCAGGTCCGCGCTACCCAACCGGCCGGCGGCTCCCGATGATGTGGTCGAGACGCGCGGTGATCTGGACCATCTCGAGGATGGGTCAGTTCTTGAGCTGGCCCCCGGTCGCTTGTCGTGCCTTGACAAGGATGGTGACGTCCTGAGCGAAGGGTCGGGAGATCAAAGTGGACCCATCCCAACACCATCAGACCCAACGCAACCGGGCACGGATCTGACCGGAATCTCCATGAGTCGGTACAAGTCTGGGATGACGATCAATTTCGGAACGGCAGGCAGAATCCCAACGAGTCTGCCTCGACGCTCTCGTCTCTACTATGTTTTTCGCCGCCACTCCAATAAAGGATCAGGGCGATGGCATCGCGGGTGTTAGCGCCATCTTTCGCCGTGGTCGTTGGATCATTGCGGTCCGCCAAGACGACCAGTACGCAGTGCTTAATCAGCGCCCCGAAATAGTACGCAACGTGCTTGGGATGGACCTCGACATCTCTGATTTACCTGAGCTGATGCGACAAGGGTTTCGGTGGCGCGCTCATTCTGAATGGGTACCGAGGACGACCGATACCGCGTCGCAGATCTATTTCGACTACTGCCCGGACGATGAGTTCCCGATCTTTCGCGGTACCTCGACATAGCAACCGAGAAACCAGCCATATTTTGTGAACCTGACTTTTGTCAGGCATCGCTAAATGTAGCTGTAGTCCTCATCGCAGAACCGCAGGCCGACCTTATGGAACATCCGCCAGTGGCGTAACGTCAGACATCCATGATGCTGATCCGTCGCCCCCTGGTGCTAGTTCTTCTCCTGCTCGCCTCATGTGGCGAACCCACTGACAAACCCCTTGCCACTGGAGAGACATCCTCACCGCCGGTCTCATACGAAGGGACGTGGGAGCTCAAGGAGGGACGGGCACCCGAGGGACCGATCGAGATCAGCCAGAAGTGGCGCATCACCCTCACCATCGACGGTGACCAGTGGGGAGGCCTCTCCGCCTGCAACTACTACGGACTTTCGCCCGAGGTAGATGGGGACGCGATCTCCATAGAGGGCGTGGGTGGCACCGAGATGGGTTGCCACCCGGATGTAGCCGAAACGGAAGCTCGCTACCACTCCGCTCTTCTAGCGGTCGACACGATCGAACGATCATCGAAAACGCTGACTCTCACCGGCTCCGACACGGCGCTCATCTATGCATTCGTGCCGCCGCCTCCGACAGCCGAGCTGACGGAAGTGCGTTGGGAACTCGAGTCGATCATCTACGGAGACGGACCCGATGGGCTCGCGTCAAGCGCGCACCCAGCTCATCTTTATTTCGATAGCGATGGAACGTTCGATGGCTCCACCGGCTGCCGCGGTTTGGATGGCGAGTGGATCGAGGCGGGCGACAGAGTCGCCTTCACTTACTTCGGAGCCGACGAGGGAAAGTGCTCCCAGGACTTTGCAGAACAGAACGACGCCATCATCAACCTTGGCGACGGATTCACCTTCGATATCGAAGGTGACACGTTGACTATCTACGGACGGTTCAGCGACACGGGTCTGCAGTACAGAGCTGGCTCGAACTGACCACCTTTTCCATAAGCTATGCCCCCCTCATCACTCTTTGCCCCCACGGGTCTCAGGAGACCACAGTCCTCTGTTGTTCTCTCTCGCGTCGCGTTCGAGTTGCACGAACAAGTCGGCATGACGGACGTTCTTCGCGTTTAGCTAAACGTAGTCGTGCTGCCCGAGTTCTACTTCAGCCCGACATTCGCCTGCCTAGTACGAATAAATCGGGGAGGAGCCCGAAGGCTCCTCCCCCTTCACTTATTCGCTACGGGCGCTGGCCGGATTCGTCGACAACTCCGGACTTGAGCAGCACGGAGTAGGCGTAGGTCACCTCGCTGCCACCTGTCTCCAAGAAGACGTCTCGGAATCCCAGAACCTCTGCGGACTTCGGGTCGAAGTACATCTCGTGGCGCTGGCTCCGGCCCCCGTCCTCGCCAACCACGACCGAAACCGAGGTCCCTTCACGGCCACTTGGGTCGGTTACATCGGGGTCGAGCTCGGTGCCGGGCACCCTAGACATGACCTCGAACAGGGCCGAGCGCAGCTTCGGCGACGCATCCGGGTGGTTCAGCAGGAGATCGGATGCCGCGGTGAACACGTACATATCCGGGTCGCCCCGCGGCGGGCACTCGACCGACTCACCCGACTTCGCCTCAGGACACTGTGTCGTCGCATCTGCCTTGTCGGTCAGGAACGCGTACAGGTCATCGGCATCGGTGGGATATGTCGTGATGTCCTCGGGCGCTCCCGCCGCCGGCATCACCTTCTCGAACGTGCCGACATCCGAGAATGCGGGACGACCAGCGGCGATCCACCACTGCTCGTCCTCGGCGTTCAGGAACTTCGGTGCCATCGATCTCCCCAGGATGCGGCCGCTGCCGTCATCGTGTGAGATCCACACCTCGATCGAGGTCGGGATCAGAGCGGTGATCTGCCGTCCGTTGACATCCCTGGTGCCCGTGCCTTGACCCTCGAACTTACGGTAGATCCACTGCCCGGGCCCGGCCTCGGGCCCACTCCGAGCCGCCACGAGAGCGGCATCGCGCAGTACATCGCTAGCGCCCGCGACTGCCACTCTTGGAGTGCGGCTTCGGGGTGTGTCGTTGGTGCGTGTGGCTACCACCCCGACGATCAGCATCACCGCCGAGGCGGTCGCGATCGAACGAAGTGGGAGGCGCGCAACGCGTGCGCGCTGTTGCACGCGAGGGCGATCCCTGACGATGCCGTTGAACAACAGCTGCCCTTCGGTGGACAGAGCCCATCCTTCGAGCGTGCGCTCGGCCACCGGGTCGGCGGCAACGAGCACGTCCATCGCTTCTTGTGTCCTATTCATTTGGCCTCCTGTGGTCTCGACGCGAGGAGCGATCGCTCAGCGTCGGATGGATCGGGGACATCGAGGATCTCGGCGAGTTTTCGCCGAGCTCGATGCAGGCGGATCTTGAAGACCGATGGGGAACAGCCCAAGACGGCGGCCGCGCTCTTGTAGTCCAGTCGCTCCCATGCCATGAGCATGAGTGCCTCACGGTCCCAGCTGCCGAGCTGATCGAGGGCTTCGAGGGCGCGTATGCGATCGGTTACCGCGTCGGAAGGATCGTTCTCGAGTGGCGGGACGGCGGACACTCGGTCCGTCAGCGCCGCCCGCCTTGAGGCCGCGCGTCGCTCGTTAGCCAGGACCTTGCGGGCAACACCAAGTAACCATGGGATCGGTTCGACGGGTACCTCGTCGATCCGTCGCCAAGCCACCAGGAAGGTCTGTGACACGACGTCTCGTGCCGCATCTCGATCCGTCCGACGAGCTGCATATGCGAGCACGCGATAGGCGTATGTCTCGTAGAGCTCTCGGAGCTGGTCGTCCCTGCTCAGTGGGTCCCCCCAATGCTCGTGACTGCCCCATCGACAGTCTTCTCTATCGATGTGTCCGGCGGCGGCCGGGAGTTACGAACGAGCAAGATCTTGTCGGGGTCCTTAGGGACCGGGGCAGGTGGAGACTCGCCACGGTTGTGGCCCCCTTTCCCACGACTCCTAATCAGGAATGGTCCTATGTTCGGAGGAAATCGATGGTTCGTTGGGGCAGTTCCAAGACCCGGGGGATCAGCAGGATGGGTCGGTCACCTGTGTGGGTGCGCTCTGGAGCGATCGCGCTTTGCACAATCGGGCTCCTGACTCATTTCCCCCTCGGCATGGCAGGCGCAGGCCCGCCTTCAGCCCGCATTACCGCCCCTTTCGCCAACGATCACCTGCACGAATGCTTGGAGCCCGTTCCTGAGAGTGCCTCCATCTCGGGCGCGACGGACGATGGCAAGGTCATCTCTCTCGAGTCGCTTGTCCTTCTGGACGGGATCTCGCTCCGACGCGGGAAGCACCTGATGACTATTGCAGCCCGGTCCTACAAGCCATTGGACATCGTTCTTAAGCCGACGTTCCGTTCCGTGGCTTTTTCGAACAGCGGCGAATACCACGAGATGGAAAAGGCGGCGTTAGATGCCGTCGGTGGCCAGCGACCTCAAGGATTCGACGTCGCTTACGTGATGACGGATAAGGACTTACATGACCAGGGCGATTACGGCATAGCTGGCTTCGCTTTCTGCATCGGGGGCATCCGCTACCCGAAGATGGCATTCGCGATCGGAGAAGGTGCATCACCGTGGGAACGGGAGCTCGACGATCGGATGTTCTCCGCCAAGATCGCCGCGCACGAGATAGGACACCTCTTGGGTGCCCAACACCACTACGGAAACTGTATCGAGGGAAACGGAAGTACTGAAGGCGGAGGCGAACCATCGATCTGCACACTCATGTGGCCAGCTGAAGTGGCATTCGTAGCGCTGAACTTCGGCACGCAAGAAGCAACCGTCGTGCGGGGTCACGCGGTCGATTTCGCAAGCCCTTAAGCCGCCGAGGCGAGCAGTCCTCTAGGACGTGGCGGCCCCGCTACATGACTCCGACGACCATAGTCCCCTGCTGTTCTCCCTCGCCTCGCGTTCTAGCTGAACGAATAATTCGGCCCAGCGAACGTTGGTCGGGTTTCGACTAGCCAGTCCTCCTAGCGGCCGCCACGTAGCCGATCTTCCACTGCCTCCTGGCCGACGGCTGGCTATTGCGTCTAGCACCGGCCGCTCCGGCGTCAAGGGCGCTCCGTTCCTCCCTGCGGTCCGGTACTCGCGTCACTGCGTGATGGCTTCGCCACCCTTGACCCCTCCACT
>JAXDJL010000298.1:0-2526 GCA_034665685.1 Actinomycetota bacterium
AGCGACATCGGTCAACGCAACGATGCCGCTCGCCCCCGTCGACCCCGAGGTGAGCGCGTCGCCGGCGCCGAAGCCCGGCCCCTCCGCTATCGCGACGCCGAGATGAGGAAGCGCGTCGGTCAGGGGCGAGGTCGGCGAGACCAACAACAAGAGGTCCCTCGCGGGATCGAGCCGTGAGCGCACGGCTCCGACGAGCGCGTCCAGAGCGAGAAGCGGTTCTCGAAGCGCTGCAGAGGGAACGCTCCTCACGATCGCTTCCTCGCGCCGGATGAGATCCCCACCGTCGATGACGATCATCGAGCACGGATCGTCCAGGGCCTCGCCCACGGCCCGCCGGATCCGCTCGGGGTCCGTTCGTACGCCGAAGGGAGCGGCGGCATCGGGGGCAAGCAAGGACTGATCGACCACGGACCTCTCGACGACCCCGTTCTCGTTCATTGCGACGAACAAGGGCCACCGGCCCTGCTCCCCGCCTTCTTCGACCATGCCCAGGTCCGCGTTACCGATCGCGAAGACGGCGATGTCGTCTCGCGCGGCGAGAGCTGTTGCGAGCGCGCCGAGCTGCGGTTCGTAGCTGGACGAGGCGGCCGACCGAGTCAGCTCATCGAACTGCGCGACCTGGGTTTCGTAAGCGAACGAGATTGGGCCGCTGCCCAGATGTTCGACTCGCTCAGTCGCTGCTCTGACGTCGCTCGCTTCGGTGCGCGTTCCCGCTCCGAGGGTGAGGAAGCCGTCGCCGTAAGACGTCACGGAGGAATCCGTTCGTACGGAGATCGACCCGGTCGCGCCATGCCCGGCGGCCTCCAGGATGTTCGGGGGCTTCTCTCGGTCGATGTCGCTCCATATGACTCCGGGCATCGTGACGATCACCGTTCGGGCACACGCTCCGGCCGCCCGCGCGGGGCCGGGCAGCGCGCATACGAGGATCCCGAGGATCACCGAGACGCGAAGGGCGTTCCTAAACATCGGCGGGCGTCCGGTACAGCTCGAGAAGCCGCGTCAACATCTTTTCCCTGTCGAAGTTCTGCACCAACGCCGCCCGAGCGCGGAGCGCGAAGGCGCGCGCCACGTCGGGTGAGGCAAGTGTGTCCCGTAGAGCCGTTGCCAGCGCGCGAGGATCGCGAGGAGGAACCAAGCGTCCGGAGAAACGATCCTCGATCAACTCGCCGATGCCCCCGACGTTCGTCGAGACCACCGGGGTTCCGACCGCGACGGCTTCCTGGGCAACGAGAGCAACCCCCTCCCACAACGAGGACAGACTAAGGACGTCGGCTGCGCGGATGAAGTCGTGGATGTCCCGGCGGAAGCCGGCGAACCTCACGCGATCCTCGATGTCGAGGGACGTCGCCAGAGCCCGCAGCTCCTCCTCCTGAGGTCCCTCGCCGAGGATGATCAAGACCGCGCCGTCGACCTGTTCGACTGCGCGCAACAAGGTGCCGAGATCCTTCTGGGGGGCCAGGCGCGCCGCAGCCACGATCAATCCCGCGTTCGTTGGGACCCCGCACTCGGTCCGGATCTCCGCACGCGTTCGTCGGGGCTCGGGAGGTTCCGCGACGGCCACGTGCAGGACCTCCACCCGATCCGCTCGGCGTGGTGACCGGGACTTCAAATGTTCCGCGACCTGAACCGAAGGGGCGAGCACGAGATCGGCCCTCTCGAGCACGAACCTCTCCGCCCTGCCCTGCAAGAAAGTGCGCAGCGGTGATTCGGTTGGGAGCGCGAGGTTGTGGAGGGTGACGAACGCGCGCATCCGCCGACCGCGCGCCGCCAAGAGGGTGTCGACCCCCGCCCTCAGGCCGTGTGCGTGAAGGACGTCGTAGCGTCCGTCGCCCGTGATCGTCCTAAGACGACGGATCGCGCCGGCATGGCCTCCTATCGCACCGTCGGGGATAGACACCTCATGGATCAGATTGGGGATGGCGATGGGAAGGCCCGGAGGGCCGGCCGCTTCGACGGTCGATCCCTCCCGTCCATCGAGACCGCCGACGACGTCGGCCACATGACGAGCCACCCCCCCAGCAGAGCGACCGAGGATCTCGAGGACGCGGGGCGTCTCCGTCATGCCGTTCGTGCTCGCAGCCCGCGGATCAGCGACACGAGTCGCTCGAGCTCTGGCGACCCGGCCCTCTTCATCGATGCCCAGAAGGCGCCCCCTCCGGTCGCCGTCGTCAGAACCACGTTGACGAAGAGCGCGGGGTTGGATGTATCCGGGAGCAGGTTGTGAACGACCGCCATCACGGCCGTCGCGATGAACGCACCGGCAAGAGCCCGCGCCAGCGGGCTGCGCAGCGCACCGATGAGGTCCGCCCCCAGCTTGGTCGCGAGTCTCCTCTCCAGAGCGACGGCACCCAGGACGTAGCCGAGCGAGTGGCCGAGAGCCAGACCCGCCACGGCCCACGACTCGGGCAATACGGCGAACGCGAGCGCACCGAGTGCGGTCGCGGCCACCATCGTCCCGGCGTTGACGACGGCGGGGGTGCGCGTGTCGCTGAGTGCGTAGAACGCTCGCGTCATCACCAGGAAGCT
>JAXDJL010000299.1:0-3027 GCA_034665685.1 Actinomycetota bacterium
CACGAAGACCGCGGCCCAGATGCGGGGGACCACGAGCGTGGCGATGGGGTCGACGGCCAGGACCTGCATGGCGTCGATCTCCTCGCGGATCTTGCGGCTCCCGATGTCGGCGCACATGGCGGACCCGCCGGCCCCGGCGATGAGGAGGGCGGCCACGATGGGAGCGGCCTCACGGACCACGGCGAGGACCATGGCTGCCCCCGTCTGGGATTCGGCCCCCAATTGCCGCGCGATGTTCCCGACCTGCAACGCGATCGTCGCTCCGAAGGCGATCGACACCAGTACGGCAGGGATCATCGAGACGCTGGCTATGAACCATGACTGCCTGATGAACTCGCGCCACGGGTAAGGCGGCTTCCACATGATGCGGAAGGCCTCGAGGGTGATTGCAAACATGTTGCCCGCCTCGACGACGAGCGTTCTGAAGGGCCGAACCATCTGACGGAACGCTATATGAGGAGGAGGTGCCCGGCTAGGGCCTTGGGGAGTCGGTGCTTCTCCGGGCGCCCGGTACTACGAGTTGGGGCGTTTACTTGCTGCCGGAGCGCAGGCGAGCCTCGATGCTGGCCTTCGACTCCGACCCCTTCTCCGAATCCTCGTCGTCCGTTGCTCCGGCGTCTCGCTCCATCTGCTCGGTCTCCTCGGCCGTCATCCCGGAAGAACTCTTGGCCTCGCTCGACTTCGTCGAGTCCTTCTCCTCGGACATGCCGATCGGGCCGTCGGTGTCGCCGGACAGGAACTGTCTCACCACGGGGATGTCGGATTCGAACATCTCGCGGGCGGGACCGAAACGAACGAGGTTCCTCCGGTAGAGCATGCCGATGTAGTCGGACACCTTGCGGGCCGTGGAGATGTCGTGGGTAACGACGATGAAGGTCGCCTTCAGCTGATCGCTGAGGTCCATGATCAGCTCGTTGAGGAAGGCGGTTCGCACGGGGTCGAGGCCGGAGTCGGGCTCGTCGAACAGGATGATCTCGGGATCGAGGACGAGGGCTCGCGCCAGGCCGGCACGCTTCTTCATTCCTCCGGATATCTCGCCCGGGAGCTTCTTTTCGGCCCCCACCAGGCCCACCATCGTGAGCTTCTCGTCGACGATCTCTTTGATCTCGCTCTCGCGCTTCTTCGTGTGCTCTCGAAGGGGGAAAGCGATGTTGTCGTAGATGTTCATCGAGCCGAACAGTGCACCGTCCTGGAACAGGACGCCGAACTTGCGCCTCACCTGGTACAGCTCTTTCTCGCCCAGGGCCGGGACGTTCTGATCGCCGATCCAGATCTCGCCGCGGTCCGGCTTCAGGAGGCCGACGAGGCACTTCAGGAACACAGATTTCCCCGTGCCCGACGGGCCGAGCATCAGAGTGATGCGTCCCTTGGGGATGTCGAACGTGAGGCCCTCTAGGACGGTCTGGGCACCGAAAGACTTCGTGAGGTCCTTGATCGAGATCTGTATCTCGGGATTCTCATCGTCGTCGTACTTGTTCCTGCCGGTGCCCGCCGTGCTCGTGCCCGATCCGCCCATCCGTCTCCCCGTCGTTGTCACGTAGGTAAGCGCTCCACAGATTACTTCCCCATGGGTTTCTTCGCGGAACGTTCCCAGAACGTTCGAAAGGCCGTCGCGCGGGGGCTATATTCGGAGCGCTTTGGACTTCAGAGACACTCCCGACGAGGCAAAGTTCCGCCAGGAGCTCCGTTCCTGGCTTGAGACCAACGTCCCCGAGCACGCCGAGCCGCACGCCGGACGGATGGATGAATCGATCTCTCGGGACTGGGCCAAGAAGCTCCACGAGGCCGGATATGCGGGTCTCACCTGGCCCAAGGAGTTCGGCGGCGCAGGCGCCCCCTATACCCACCAGGCGATCTTCCTCGAGGAGACCGCAAGGGCCGAGTCGCCGGACCACATCGGGGTCATCGGCCTCGGGATGGCGGGCCCCACGATCATCGCTCATGGCACCGACGAGCAGAAGGGTCACCTGAAGCGGATCCTGTCGGGCGAAGAGGTCTGGTGTCAGGGCTTCTCAGAGCCCGGCTCCGGATCCGACCTGGCGTCGCTCAGAACGAGGGGCGAGGACGACGGCGACAGCTACGTCGTCAACGGGCAGAAGGTGTGGTCCTCGTTCGCTCACATCGCCGATTACTGCATCCTCCTCGTACGCACCGACCCGGACGCCCCGAAGCACAACGGGATCACCTACCTCCTCGTCGACATGCACTCTCCCGGCGTAGACGTACGTCCGCTAAAGCAGATCACCGGCGACCCCGAGTTCAACGAGATCTTCTTCTCGGACGTGCGGGTTCCCAAAGAAAACGTGCTCGGTGAGGAGAACCAGGGGTGGCAGGTCGCGATGACGACGCTGTTGCACGAGAGAGGGACTCTCGGCTTCGCGTTGACCGCACGACTCGAGGTGCAAGTGCGCAAGATCGTCGCCCTTGCGAAAGAGAAGCGCGCCGACGGAACCGTTCCGGCGGAAGATCCGATCATCCGCGATCGCATCGCTCGCCACTGGTCCGAGCTGCAGGCGCTGCGCTTCACCAACTACCGGGCGCTCACCGGGCTGGTGAAGACCGGCGTGCCGGGCCCCGAGGGCTCGGTCGCCAAGCTGCACTGGTCCGAGACGAACCAGCGGCTCACGAAACTGGCGATCGAGATACTCGGACCCGAGGCGCAGCTCGACGCCGAGGGAGGACGCTGGAACGGCTATTGGCAGTACCAGCAGCTCCGCAGCCGAGGCAACACGATAGAGGCCGGCACGTCCGAGGTTCTGAGGAACATCATCTCCGAACGCGTTCTAGGAATGCCCAGGAGTCGTTGATTGAATCCTGCGCCCACCCACCCAAAACCGACCGAGGTCTGAGATAGATGGATTTCGCCTTTAACGAAGAGCAGCAGATGCTGCGCGATCAGGCGCGCTCGTTCCTCGACAAGAAGTTCCCCGAGGAGCGCGTCGTCGAACTGGCGCAATCGGGCGAGGGATGGGATCCGGCAGCGTGGGCGGAGATCGCCGGGCTCGGATGGCTGGGGTTGTCCTCTCC
>JAXDJL010000300.1:0-3925 GCA_034665685.1 Actinomycetota bacterium
AGATCTCGTTGCTCCCTCCGGGATGATGGACGGACAGGTCGGCGCGATCAGAGCCGCTCTCGATGACGCGTCGTCGCTTGACACCGGGATCTTCAGTTATGCGTGCAAATATGCGTCCAGCTTCTACGGGCCGTTCCGCGAGGCTGCGGAAGGAGCTCCGCGTTTCGGCGACCGGCGCGCGTATCAAGAAGATCCGGCGAACGTGGACGAGGCGATCCGCGAGGCGGAGCTCGATGTCGCGGAGGGAGCAGACGCGCTGATCGTGAAGCCGGCGGTCTCGTATCTCGACGTGGTCCGCGCCGTCAAGGAGCGCACCGAGTACCCCTTGGCGGCCTACAACGTGAGCGGCGAATACTCCATGCTCATGGCCGCCGCGGAGCGCGGCTGGATCGACGAGAGGCAGGCGACACTGGAAGTGCTGACGTCGATCCGGCGCGCAGGAGCGGATCTCGTGATCACGTATCACGCTCGCAAGGCGGCTGAGTGGCTCGGTTGAACCGCTCTGCTTCTGACAAGCTCTGGAACGAAGCGACCTCCTTGATGCCGGGCGGGGTGAACTCACCCGTGCGAGCCTTCGATGCCGTCGGCGCAACCCCCTTCTTCGTGGAACGCGGCGACGGTGCGACGATCACAGATGTTGACGGGAACACCTACGTGGACTTCGTGCAGAGCTGGGGAGCTCTTCTCTTCGGGCATGCCCACCCCGCGATCGTCCAGGCCGTCTCGGATGCCGCCGCTCGCGGCACTTCGTTCGGAACTCCGAGCGAGCTCGAGGTGGAGCTGGCGCGGCTCGTAAGTCAGATGGTTCCCGGCGCAGAGCGGGTCCGTTTCGTTTCCTCGGGAACGGAGGCCGCCATGACCGCCGTGCGTCTTGCTCGCGGCGCCACCAAACGGAACAAGATCCTCAAGTTCGCGGGTTGCTACCACGGTCACGTCGACGCTCTTCTCGTGGAGGCGGGGTCGGGCGTCGCTACCTTGGGCCTGCCCGGCACGCCCGGCGTCACCCCAGGCGCGGCGGCCGACACCCTGGTCGCCGCGTATAACGACCTCGGATCCGTTCGCGCAGCGATCGCGGGGATGGAGGACGAGCTGGCCGCCGTTCTCGTTGAGCCGGTGGCCGCGAACATGGGGTTGGTTGCTCCCGAGCACGGATTCCTGCAAGGACTGCGAGACCTGACGCGCGAGGTTGGTGCGGTGCTCATCTTTGACGAGGTCATAACCGGTTTCCGACTGGGGCCGGGCGGCGCACAGGAGCGGTTCAAGATCGACGCCGACCTCGTGCTACTTGGGAAGATCCTCGGCGGGGGCCTGCCCGTCGGGGCGGTCGCCGGCCGAGCGGAGCTCATGGAACAGCTGGCCCCAACCGGTCCGGTCTATCAAGCGGGGACCCTGTCGGGTAATCCGGTCGCCATGGCCGCTGGGATCGCCAACCTGACTCTGATCAACTCGGACCCCGGCCTCTATCAGCGTCTGCAGGAGCGGGCACGTGATCTGGTGCGCGGCTTGATCGACGTGGCCGACGTCGCCGAAGTGCCCATGGTTGCCGCGGCCATCGGAGGACTCGCAGGATTCTCCTTCTCGAACGACGAGGTGACCGACTACGAGACCTCTTCGGCGTCGAACGCGGATGCATACGCTCGATTCTTCAGAGGGATGCTTGCTCACGGGTTCTACCTCCCTCCGTCGCGGTTCGAGGCGCTCTTCATCTCGGACGTGCATCGACCCGAGCACGTCGACGCGTTCGTGGAGGCTGCCGCTCACGTCTTCGCCACTCCATGACGAACGTGATTCGATCGTAAGAAGCGGGTAAGGCCGAGGCATGGGAATCATCAAGTTGCTCGCGCGCATCTTCATGATCAAGGTAATGATCGATCGCTGGCGCCGCGACACCGCCGAGGGACGTCCCCTGCCGACGCGATCCATCCCCGAACCGGCGCCGGACACCTCGGTGAGACCGCGAGCGCCGAAACCAGGTGAGCCGGGCCCGGATTCCCCCATGGATCTGGATGCACCCGACTGGAAGGCGACGCTCAAACGCACGGTGAAGGAGATCAAGTCAGACCGCATCCCTCTGGTATCTGCGGGGATGGCTTACTACTTCTTCCTCGCGATCTTCCCGGGCCTCATCGCGATGGTCGGTATCTTCAACCTGTTCGAACTGGACGCGACCGGTGTGATCGATGCGATCACAACCAACGTCCCCGGTGGGGCGGGAGCGGTTCTCACGGACGCACTCCGATTCTCCAGCGAGACATCGGGAACGGCGTCCTTGATCGCCACGATCTTCGGTATCGGCCTCGCCCTCTACAGCGCGTCGTCCGGCTTCGTCGCGCTGCAGCTGGGCCTGAACGTCGCCTACGACGTGGGCGAGGACAGGAAGCTCATCGGAGCGCGAGGGATGGCTTTCATCCTGCTCATCGCAACCGGGATCCTCGGAGGCGTTCCTTCGCCGTTCTTCACCTTCGGCGAGGACCCGATCTTCAAAGTCATCGGATGGATCCTCACGATCGCAGCGGTCTCCACCCTGTTCTCGATCTTCTATTGGCTCGCCCCGAAGCGCCCCGAGCGTCCTCCCTGGAGATGGGTAAGCGCAGGCGGAGCAGTAGGCACCCTCCTATGGCTCGCCGCGTCCATCGGCTTCGGCTACTACGCCTCGAACTTCGCCAACTACGGCAAGACCTACGGCACCCTCTCCGGCGTAATCATCCTGATCTTCTGGCTATACCTAAGCGCCCTAGCAGTCCTAATAGGAGGCGAACTAAACGCCGAACTAGAACGCCAAGCAAACGCGCGCTCCGAAGAAGTTCCGGCGGGCCGCTAGATCGTCCGCCGGAACCCTCCGGTCGACTTCGCCGCCAGCCCCGCTATCTCGAGTCTCGCCAGCGCCACCGGCAATCGCGCTTGATCGATCTCGCCTTTCCGGGCGATCCGATCCGGCGCCAGAGGCCGGTCCTCCAGAGCGTCGAACACACGTCTCTCCAGATCGGAAAGAGCCGCGATCTTCAGAACCCTCTCGGCCGCGGCGGTCTCTGCGGCGGGGTCGGGTGCGACAGATCCCAGATCGACACGCCACCGGTCCAGCGGCAACAGGAGAACCGCCGGTCGCCCTCGCAGAGTCACAACCGTAGGCCGTCGCTCCGAGCGAGCGGCCTCGATGACTGAGGCCGTGGAGCGCGACAGCTCGCGCATGGTCACGATGGGCGGCCCCCCGGGCCGGACGCTGCTTGCCACACCTACCTCCTGGCGAAACCGAGTTTGTCGGACAAGTGCGCCCTGCGATGTCAGACAAACTCGCCGCGGAAATTCTTTGGCCGGCGCACGCCCACCCGCATGACGCCAAGAAGATAGCCAGCAGGTGGGTCAGAAATCCTTTTCGACGAACGAGGGCAGCTTGGAAGAGTGGCTCTCTCCGGGATCCAGCCGTTTGTCGGACAAATGCGCCCTGCGATGTCAGACAAACTCGATCTCGGAAAACTATGGACGGGTGGCGGGGCGAGCGATCCTGCATAGGATTGCCGGATGGACCGGTTCGCAGGGATCGACGAGGTCACCGCGGCGCTGGAAGGCGCTGGCTACCTTGCCGATCAGCAGATCGCAACGGTCGTGTATCTCGCGACGGTGCTCGGGAAGCCGCTGCTCGTTGAGGGGCCGGCCGGCGTGGGGAAGACGGAGCTCGCCAAGGCCGCGGCTCAGGCGCTCGAGCGCCCGCTCGTAAGGCTGCAGTGCTACGAAGGCGTAGACGAGACGAAGGCCCTCTACGAGTGGAACTACAAGAAGCAGCTCCTGCGGATCCAGGCCGGGGGCGACGCGTGGAGCGACCTATCGGAGGACATCTTCAGCGAGCCGTTCCTCTTGGAGCGCCCGGTCCTCAAGGCGATCCGCTCGGACGAACCGGTCGTCCTCCTGATCGACGAGATCGACAAGC
>JAXDJL010000301.1:0-4310 GCA_034665685.1 Actinomycetota bacterium
GGCAGCGGCATCGAACGCGAGCGGCGCCGGTAGCGAGTCCTCCTGAACGTTGCCGAAGCGCGCGCGGCTCGACGCGGAGCTCGTGCGAAGGAAGCTCTCGAGCTCTCGCAATGAGGCAAAGATGCAGATCGAGAGCGGACGAGTGAGCGTTCAGGGCATCGCGACGCCGAGCCCCGCGACGCTCGTGACGCCCGACGCGGCGATCACGGTCGACGGTCCCGCGCGCCGCTTTGTGTCGCGTGGTGGGGACAAGTTGGATGGAGCCTTGGAGCGGTTCGACGTCGCGGTGGAAGGTCGCCTGTGGCTGGATGCCGGCGCGTCGACCGGTGGGTTCACCGACCGCCTCTTACAAGGCGGCGCCGCGGCCGTGGCTGCCGTGGACGTGGGCTACGGCCAGCTCGACTGGGGCCTCCGCAACGATCCGCGCGTCGTGGTCATGGAGAGGACCAACGTTCGGACGCTGGAGGCCGGCGATCTTCCGTGGAGCCCCGACGGCGTGGTGGCGGACCTCTCGTTCATCTCGCTGCGGATCGTCCTTCCAGCACTCGCGTCGGTGGCGAACGCCGATGCGGACTGGGTGCTTCTCGTGAAACCTCAGTTCGAGGTGGGCCGCGACTCGCTCGGGCGAGGCGGGGTCGTGCGAGAACCGGAGCTGTGGCTGAGAGCCCTCGACGAAGTCGTTGCGAGCGCCGAGGCGGAAGGGTTATCGCTCGTCGCAGCGGCCCCCTCACCGCTCCAGGGCCCGGCCGGTAACCACGAGTTCTTCATCCATCTGAGGAGGGGCACCCCCACGAACCGGGATGCTCTTAACCGCGCGGTGGAGGAGCTCGCATGACGATCCGCCGGGTTGCGATGGTGGTCAACGGAGGCAAGACTCAAGCGCTCGAGCTGTCGGACGCAATACAGAAGTTCCTCCGCGAACGGGATATCGAGGTGACGGATGAGCGTCCCGATCTGGTCGTGTCATTGGGTGGGGACGGCACCATGCTGCGCGCTGCACAGGTCGCGCACCGGGCGGATGCTCCGCTCGTCGGGATCAACATGGGGACGCTCGGCTACCTGACCGAGGTCGACGCTCCCGAGTGGAGGGAAGCTCTCGAGACGATCCTCGACGGGAAGCACCACCTCGACGAGCGGATGATGCTGTCGTGCGAGGTGCACGTCGGAGATGAGGTCAAGTCCTTCGTCGGGCTCAACGAGGTGCTCGTGGAACGCACGACGAGACATCGGTTGGTGCGTCTGACCGTCAACATCGACGGCGAGTCGCTCGCCGCATTCAACGCCGATGGAGTGATCGTCGCGACGCCGACCGGCTCCACCGCGTACGCGCTCAGCGCGGGAGGTCCCATCGTCGGGCCGCGTGCCGAGTGCCTCGTCGTGGTGCCGGTCTCGCCTCACATGATCTTTTCCAGGCCCTTCGTGCTGGCGTCCGATGTGGTGATCGAGATCTACGTCGAGGGTCCGGACCAAGAGGCATCCCTGTCCCTCGACGGAACCGAGGGATGCGACATCAAAACCGGCGACCGGGTGCGCGTCGCGCGTCACGATCGGCCCCTGCGCCTCGTTCGGATCGGGGGCCCCGCGTTCCTCGACCGCCTCCGCACGAAACTCGGGCTCCCCGCCTGAGGCGGGCCTTTCCACCCAGAGCGCACACCTCGCCCGTAGGATTCATCTGATGTTGAGCGACCTGGTCGTTGAAGGCCTCGGGGTGATCGAGAGCGCCGATCTCAGCCTCGAAGGCGGGAGCACGGCCCTCACCGGAGAGACGGGAGCGGGAAAGACGCTCGTGGTCGCGGCCGCCCAGTTGCTGCTCGGGGATCGGGCCGAGCGCTCGCTGGTGAGGGCCGGGGTTAGCGAGGCCCGGGTGGAGGGTCGGTTCGTCGTCCCCGCGGGACATCCCGCTGCCGAGCTGCTCGAGTCGAACGGGCTCGTCGGAGATGTCGAAGCGAAGGACACGGGACCCTTGGAGGTCGTTGTTACCCGAACGGTGTCGGCGGACGGACGCAGTAGCAAGGCGCGCATCAATGGTCGCCTGGTGACCGCCGCGATCCTCGCTGAGTTCGGCTCCCAGGTGATGGAGATCGCCGGCCAGCACGAGCACCATCGGCTCGGCCGCCCCGGGTTCCAGAGGGCATTGCTCGACGCCTACGCCGGGACCGACGCAATAGCGCTGGCGGAAGAGGTGACGCGATCGGTGCACAGAGCTGCCGAGGCGCGCCGGCGGCTCGAGGAGCTTCGCTCGAACGCGCGGTCGCGCAGCCGCGAGGCAGACGTACTGACCTACGAGATCAAAGAGATAGACAGCGTTGCGCCGGTGGCCGGCGAGACCGATGAGCTGCACTCGATAGCGCAGCGCCTCGAGCACTCAGAGGAGATCGCGACCGGAGTGGCGACCGCGGTGGCGGCTCTCCGGGAGGAAGGCGGAGCCGAAGAAACAGTCGGCGTCGCGGAGTCCTCGATCCGGAAGTTGGAGGGGACCGACTCGACCGTCGTGAAGTTCGTCAAACGGTTGGAAGCGGCGCGCTACGAGATCGCCGATGTGGCCGAGGAGCTGAGCGCGCTGCTGGAACCGCCGGACCCCGACGCCCTCGAGGCGGCGCGGTCGCGCCTCGCCTCGCTCGCGCGGCTCAAACGGAAGTACGGCGCCGGCGAGGAAGAGGTGCTCGAGTATCTCGAAGGAGCGCGCCGGAAGCTGGCGGAGCTCGAGGGGTCGGAAGAGGACGAGGAACGGCTGGAGAGAGAGCACGAGCGTCTGGTCGCGGAAGCGCGGGACGCCGCGCTCCGGCTGTCCGCCCTGCGGGCCGAAGCGGCTCCCCGGCTGGCCGCCGAGGTCGAGGAGTGGCTCCGGCGCCTGGCGCTGCCCGACGCACGCTTCGAGGTCGCGGTCGAGGAGCGGCCACTTTACGAAGGTGGCCTCGACGAGACCTCTTTCTTGGTCGCGCCGAACCAGGGAGAGGCGGCCACGCCCGTGGTGAAAACCGCGTCGGGCGGTGAGCTATCGCGCATCGCGTTGGCGCTGAGTCTCGTCTCCACCACCGGCTCCATCCGCACGATGATCTTCGACGAGGTGGACTCGGGGGTGGGTGGAGAGGCGGCGCGGGCCGTCGGCCGCGCTCTTGCGCAACTAGCCGAGGTGCGCGGGATCCAGGTCATCGTGGTGACCCACCTCCCTCAGGTCGCCGCTTTCGCGGAACACCAATATCTGATCTCGAAGCACACCGAGCGGGGACGCACGATCGCGCTCGTCGCACGCGTCGAAGGGGACGAGAGGATCGCCGAGCTCTCGCGGATGCTGGCGGGCATGCCGGACTCCGACGCCTCGCGCCGGCATGCCGAGGAACTGTTGCGCGTCGCCGCCGACGAGGCCGCCGGCCAGACGCGCGTTTCGTGAGCCCCAAGCTGAAGCGCAGTCGCCGCCGGCACACGGCTCCGGGTGCCATCTTCGGTACCGCGCGCGTCGACGGCCGAACGAAAGATCTCCTGGCCCGCGTGCAGCCCGGCGAGATAGCGATCATCGACCACGAGGACATCGATCGCGTCGCGGCGGAGGGACTGGTTCAGAGGCAGGTGAAGGCCGTCGTCAATGCATCCCGCTCCTCGACGGGCCGTTACCCGAACCTTGGACCACTGCTCATCTGTTCGGCTGGGATCCCCGTGATCGATGCCGCCGGCCAGGCCGTCATGGCAATCAGCGAGGGATCGCGGATCGCGATCGAGGAGGACCGGGTGATGGAGCTGGTGCCCGGCGCGGCGCGAGAGATGGCGCGCGGCCACCTTCTCACCGTCGAGGACGTGGAGAAGACTCTCAACACGGCCAAGCAGGGCATCGCGCACGAGCTCGAGCGATTCGCCGAGAACACGATCGGCTACATCAAAGACGAGCGCGACGTCCTTCTGGAGGCGGCACGGCTGCCCGAGGTGGAAACGGACTTCCATGGCCGGCACGTGCTGCTGGTCGTGCGCGGCTACGACTACAAGGAGGACCTTGGGGCGCTGCGCGCGTACATCCGAGAGGTCAGGCCGCTCCTGATCGCCGTTGACGGGGGAGCGGACGCGCTGCTGGATTTCGGGCTCAAGCCGGACATGATCATCGGGGACATGGACTCCGTCACTACGGAGGCACTCCTCTCGGGAGCGGAGCTCGTGGTGCACGCATACGCCGGCGGTCACGCTCCCGGCCTCGAGCGCGTAACGGCCTTGGGTATGAACGCGGTGATATTCGAGGCCGGGGGGACCTCTGAGGACATCGCGATGCTCCTGGCATACGAGCACGGCGCCGAGCTGATCGTCGCGGTCGGAACCCACGTGAA
>JAXDJL010000302.1:0-7020 GCA_034665685.1 Actinomycetota bacterium
GAACTCCACGCGCGCAACGAGCTCGGGGCGGATCCAGTGAGGATCTTTGATCGGCTTCCCCCATCGCGCCTTGTCCTTGCGAGGATCGGAGTTGAAGGGGTTCGTGTCGGTCTCCAGCTCGCGCAGCTCGCCTAGGACCTCCTTCAGCGTCGCGTCGGTGAAGCCCGTCCCGACGGAGCCGAGGTAGCGCAGCTCGTCTCCTTCGTAGGCTCCGACCAGGAGCGAGCCGAAAGCGTTGGACCGCGACCCTTCCCCCTTCGACCAGCCCCCGACGACGAGATCCGCGTCGAAGGTGGTCTTGACCTTGAGCCAGTCCCGGCCCCGCTTGCCCGGCCGATAGGGGCTCCCGAGCTTCTTCGCGACGATGCCCTCCAATCGGCGTGCGCGCGCGACGTCGAAGAGAGCAGTGCCGTCGCCACGCATGTGCGGCGAGACCTGGAGGCGATCCGTCGGCACGACGAGCTCCTGCAACAACTCCTTCCGCTTCTCGAGCGGTTCCGCCAAGAGGGAGCGCCCGTCCAGATAGAGGAGGTCGAAGACCACGAACGTCACCGGGATCTGCTGAGCCGCTCGAGCGATGTCCCTTTCGTTCACGAGATTGATCCGGCTCTGCAAGCGCTCGAAGGACGGACGACCCTCCGACATCGCGACGATCTCGCCGTCGACGACCGCCTCTAGGCAGACCAGTTGTTCGTGCGTCCTCGCCAGTTCCGGATAACAGGCGGTGATGTCGTTGAGGTTGCGGGAGACCATGATCGTTTCCTCGATGCATGTCGCCAGCGCGCGGACCCCGTCCCATTTCGGCTCGAACACCCAACGCTCGTCGTCGAACGGCTCTTCGACGAGCGTCGCCATCATCGGGTTGAGCGGAGGCAAAGGCTCCAAGGGGTCGCGGTCGTTCTGGCGCAGGAAGACCAACCATTCGTCCTTGCCGTCCACCTCGCGGGTCTGCACGAGGTGCCAGACGCCTTTCAGCCGCCCACCCTTCAGGCGGATCGTGAGCTTCTTGGGCTCCTGTTCCAGGACCTCGTACGTGCCGGAGTCGAAGATCCTCACCTCTCCGGCTCCGTAATTACCAGAGGGGATCGTTCCCGAGAAGCCCCCGTAATCGAAGGGGTGATCTTCGACGTGCACGGCGAGATGCCGCTCGCCCTTCTTCTGCGGAAGGTTCTTCGGGACCGCCCACGAAACGAGCACGGGCGTCGTCCCGTTCATCATCTCGAGGCGAAGGTCGAAGTGAAGGCGCGTCGCGTGGTGCTGATGAACCATGAAGGTGTCGCCGGGGATCGCTCTGGTGGGGTCGACGTTTCCGGCGACCTCCGGCTGAGGCTCCGGCGTGGCCTCGAAGGTCCGCTTGCCCGCGTAGTCCCGCGTCTCAGGCATCGACCTGATCCGCAGGAGCCGTGACGCGTTGCACGAGCCATTGCGCAAGGCCGATGCCCCCGTATGGGTCTCCCGCCGGGATGCCCTCGTGCTTGGTGAAGGCGAAGACGTCACGGTTCTCCGCTTCTCGCGTGAACAGTTCGAGCCACCGATCCCGTCTCTCGTCCTCGTAGTGCTGATCCCTCAACCGAACGTAAGCAAGTCGCCCCGGCGGCAGAGATTCGGGGACCGGACCTTCGGTGTGCCCGATGCACACAGTTCCACCCCCAAAGGCGACGCGTTCGCGCACGTCGGTAGCGTCCCAACTGTCGTGCCTGAATTCCAGCGCGAACGGCATCCTTCCCTCGAGCGCGTTCAGGAGTCCCTCGAGTTGTTGGTCGTCGCGCGGGCGCGTCGGGGGGAACTGGAACAGAACGGCCCCCAGCTTCGGGCCAAGGCGACCCACGCTCTGGAGGAACTCCTGCAGGAACTGCACCCTCTCGGGGTTGTAGATCGTCCCTCGACCGTGCGTCAGTCCGCGGTGAGCTTTTGTCGCGAAGCGGAACGGTGCGGGCGTGGACGACGCCCAGCGATCGAACGTCGACTCCTCCTGACGCCGGTAGAACGTGGCGTTGATCTCGCACGCCGACAGCACCGATCCGTAATGCTCGAGGAAGCGGGATTGTGGGAGATCGGCGGGATAGAAACCGGGCTTCCACTCCTTGTAAGCCCAGCCGGACGTCCCGATGTAGAGGGTCACCTCGGCACCCTCCCGGTCACCTTCCCGCTGATGTTGAACGCTTCGATCGCGGGCTCCAGCGCTTCGAGCGCGGTGTCGAGCGATTGGCCGGGCCCCTCCGCCACCGGAAGGAAGACGTCTCCGACCTCGGCGATGCGATCGAAGATCGTGCTCATCGTGTACAGCTTCGGATGCACCTCCGACAGCTCATCCCATTCGAAGGGCGTCGACACGGTCCCCTCGGGGACCGGACGGAGCGAGTAGACGGCAGCGATGTTGGCGCCCTCCCTGTTCATGTTGACGTCGAGATACACCTTCGGCCCCCGCCTGGCCACCTCCCACTCCATCGAGGTGGTCTCGCCCTTGTCGGCTTGGTGCACGAGCCGCGAGACGGCGCCCACGAAGCGGCGGACGTCGAGGTAGTCGTGAGTCCCGTCGAGCGGAACCATGATCTGCATCCCCGTCGCGCCGGAGGTCTTCGGGTACGACTCGATGTCGAGTTGATCCAGCATCACCTTCACCAACCCCGCGACGTATCGCACCTCTTCCCAGCCGCTGCCCTCCATCGGGTCGAGGTCGAAGAACGCGTATGTGGGATGACTCTGATCCGGCCCCTTGCCGTGGAGCGGATGGAACTCGATGCAACCGAGGTTGGCGATGTAAAGGACGTCGGCCGGATCGCTCGCGGAGAGGTAGTTGATGACCTTGGTCTCGGACTTGACGGGGATCGTGCGGATCCAATCGGGCGTCTGCGGCGACGCGTTCTTCTCGTAGAAGAAATCGCTGTGGATGCCGTTCGGCATTCGCTTCAAGGTGAGTGGTCGATCAACCAGGTGGGGGAGCATCGTCGGAGAGATGTTGAAGTAATAGGTGAGCACGTCACCTTTCGTGAAGCCTTCCTCCGGGAAGTAGATCTTGTCGAGGTTCGAGAGGCTGAGCTCCTTGTCGCCCGAGCGAGCGATCCAGCGCTCTCCCTTCTTCACTACCGGGAGCTCCACGGGGAAGTCGATGGTGGTGATGGCGCCCATCTGGGTACATAAACACAGAGGAGAACCAGTCAAGTAAAGGGAGGCATCCGATGGCGAAAGTCGCTTTCATCATGGACGACATGTTCGAGGATTCCGAGTTCCAGCACCCCTACGAGCACCTGCGCGAGGCGGGTCACGAGGCCGTGATCGTGGGTCTGGAGGCCGGAAAGAAAGTTAAGGGCAAGAGGGGAGAGGTCACCGCGACGACCGACAAGTCGATCGACGAGGTCTCCCCGGATGAGTTCGACGCCTTGGTCATCCCCGGCGGGTATTCGCCGGACAAGATCCGCACGAACGAGGGCATGGTCCGGTTGACGAAAGAGATCGCGGCCGCCGGGAAGCCCGTAGCGGCGATCTGCCATGCCGGATGGATGCTGGCGGAGGCGGACCTCGTGAAAGGGAAGACGGTCACCTCGTGGCCCTCGATCAAGACCGATCTGATCAACGCGGGCGCGAACTGGGTGGACCAAGAGGTCGTAGAGGACGGCAACATCATCACGTCCCGCAAGCCCGACGACCTCGAGGCGTTCACGAAGACTCTCTTGTCCCAGATCGAACAGCAGAGCTAGCCGCGCGGCAAGACCCAGCCGTTACACAAGAGAGGCGCCCCGCCGGGGCGCCTCTCTCTGTCGATGCGCGGTGTCCCGCTTGCCTATAGAGCGGGAGGCGGTGGCGGGTCGTGCGGGTGATCGTGATGAACGTCGATCCGGTCCTCGCCGAGCACGGAGTCGACCCCACCGGTTGCGGCCCCCGGGTGCGGAGCGGGGGAGACGGCCTCCAGCCCGGTAACGGTCTCGTAAACGAGTGCCGCGGCCGCACCTCCGAGAAGAGGGCCGACCGCGTACACGATCAGATCACTCCACGGGATCACCGAGACGTTGTAGTCGGCTAGTGGCAACCAAGCGGTGACGAACGGTCCGAGGCTCCTGGCGAAGTTCGCAGAGCCTCCCGTCGCGCCGGCCGTCGCCAAGATGCCGCCCGCGAGGGCGAGACCGATCACGAGACCGGACCAACCCTTGGGGGCCCGAGGATCGACCGCGATCGCCATGATCGCGGTGACGAGCACGAAAGTGATGAGGGCCTCCGCGAGGATGCCGTTCCACAGTTCCACGGAAACGGTGGTTCCGCCGAACAAGATGTCGGTGCCTCCGAATGAAGCTCCGTCCTGTCCATAGATCCCCGCGATAACGAGGGCTCCGAGCACCCCTCCGACGCACTGCACGACCCAATAGAGCGGGACCTCTCGCCATGGGAACCTCCGCGATACGGCTAGGGCGAAGGTGACGGCCGGATTGAAGTGCGCACCGGATATCCCACCCAGCGCATAGACGAGGAACGCCAAGGTGAAGGCGAAGGCAAGCGCCACCGGAACGACGTCCCCTCCCGAGTCGATGTGGAGGGAGCTGTACAGACGGATGGCGTTGGGATCGCCGTTCGCTCCGAAGATGTCGGAGATCTTGGCGAACGCAGCGGCCCCCGCCTTGAGGGGGCCGAGCAGCATGACGGTAGCCGCGCCGGTGCCGACCGCCACGAAGAGGGTCGTGCCGATGAATTCCGCCAGCAAGCGCCTGCCCAGCGGTGGCTCGGGGTCGAGCTCTACCTCAATCTCGACTTCTATCGTTTCCTCGATCACCGGTACCTCCCTCTCGAGTTCGCCGGGTTCGGCCGGCGCCGTTCGGTCACTCTTCTTCTGCCTTCGTAGCCCGCGCCTTCGCGTTGATCTCATCGAGGATGGGGGCGTTCTGCAGCGTCGTGACGTCTCCGAGCTCGCGTCCCTCGGCAACGTCTCTCAAGAGCCGACGCATGATCTTCCCGGACCTCGTCTTGGGAAGGTCGTCCGTGAAGATAATCGACTGAGGCCGAGCGATCTTGCCGATGACGTCTGCGACGTGCTGCCTGAGCTCGTTCATCAGCTTGTCGTCGCCCTCGAACTCGGCCTTCGGGGTGACGAATGCGACGATGCTCTCGCCTTCCTTGGGATCCTTCCGTCCGACGACCGCCGCCTCCGCGACCGAATGATGGTCGACCAGCGCCGACTCCACCTCGTAGGTGGACAGGCGGTGCCCGGCCACGTTCATCACGTCGTCGACCCGGCCGAGGAGCCAGAAATAGCCGTCCTCGTCGAGCTTCGCCCCGTCTCCGGGGAAGTAGACCTCGTCGCCGTACTTCGCGAAATAGGTCTCGCGGTATCTGGCTTCGTCTCCGAAGATCGTGCGGAACATCGAGGGGGTTGGCTCGGTGAGGACGAGATAGCCGCCCCCGCCACGGCCCACGGGATGGCCCGACTCGTCCCAGACGTCGGCGGCAACGCCCGGATAGGGCTTCGTCGCGGAACCCGGCTTGAGGGTCGTTACCCCCGGGAGAGGAGTGATCATGATGGCGCCGGTCTCCGTCTGCCACCAGGTGTCGACCACCGGAGTCCGGCCTCCACCGATGAACTCCTGGTACCAGATCCAGGCCTCGGGATTGATCGGTTCTCCGACGCTTCCCAGCAGACGTAACGACGAGAGGTCGTGCTTCTTGGGATAGTCCGTGCCCCACTTCATGAACGTTCTGATCGCGGTCGGCGCGCAGTAGAGGATCGTTGCGCCGTACTCCTCGATGATGGACCACCAACGATCCTTGTCCGGGAAATCGGGCGCGCCCTCGTAGAGGATCGACGTGCAACCGTTCGCGAGGGGGCCGTAAACGATGTACGAGTGCCCGGTTACCCACCCGATGTCGGCCGCGCACCAGTACACGTCCTTCTCCGGTTTGATGTCGAAGACGAGGTGATGGGTGGAGCTGACGCCCGTTAGGTATCCGCCCGTCGTGTGCACGATCCCCTTTGGCTTCCCTGTGGTCCCCGACGTGTACAGGATGTAGAGGATGTCCTCCGCATCCATCTGTTCCGGGGGACAGTCCTCCGACGCCCCCTCCATCAGCGTCGAGTAGACGAGGTCGCGGCGGTCGTCCATGGCGACGTCGTGATTCGTTCGCTGCACGACGACCACGTGCTCGATCGACGGAGCGCCCTCGACGGCTTTGTCGGCGTTCTCCTTGAGAGGGACGATGTCTCCCCGACGGTAGCTGCCGTCCGCGGTGATCAGCACCCTCGCTTCCGCGTCGTTGATCCGGTCCCTGAGCGCCTCGGATGAGAAGCCGCCGAAGACGACGGAGTGTGCCGCGCCGATGCGCGCACACGCCAGCATCGCGACGGGCAGCTCGGGGACCATCGGCAGATAGATAGCCACCCGGTCACCGCGCCGTACTCCGAGGCCCTTCAGAACGTTCGCGAACTTGCAGACGTCCCGGTGGAGGTCGCGATAGGTGATCGTTCTCTTCTCACCCGGCTCGCCGATCCAGTGATAGGCCACGCGCTCACCATTCGAGTGGAGATGTCGGTCGAGACAGTTGTGCGAGGCGTTCAGCTTGCCGCCGACGAACCAACGGTGGAAGGGAGGCTCGGCCTCGTGGATCTTGTCCCACCGCTCGAACCAGTCCAGGCGTTCTGCTTGGCTCGCCCACCACTCTTCTCGATCGCGTTCCGCCTCGAGATAGATCGAGGGGTCATTAGCGTTGGCGAACTCGGCGAACTCTTCGGGGGGCTCGAACGTTCGGCGCTCTTGCAGCAGAGCTTCGATCGTTCGCTCTACGTCCTTCTCCGCCATCCCATCCCTCTCCCGTCCCGTCGCCCGGCTGAGGAGAAACCTACTTGGTCGACTCCGGAGCCGACGGGTGACTCGTGTTGCCCTGCAGGACGTCGAGAGCGTGGGGAAGGATCTCCATCACGGCGTCCAGACTCTCCTTCACTCCCTTGGGGCTGCCGGGCAGGTTCACGATGAGCGTTCTCCAGGCCGATCCTGCGATGCCTCGAGAGAGCACCGCGAGGGGAGTCTGTCGCGCTCCTGC